>CAZWYW010000037.1:0-13445 GCA_964638535.1 uncultured Candidatus Bathyarchaeia archaeon
ACCCTGAAGCGCTTAGGGCGCGAGCGCATCAAGGCGGAGAACGAGAAAGCGAGGCCCTTCCTAGAGCGCATGGTGGGTAAGAAGGTCGCCGCCCTAGAGCAGGCCTGAAATTCGTTCTTTTGGGCCAGATAAATTCGCCCCGACCATATTGTTGGTCGTTAGGGCTTCTCCTCAGCCTGACGGCCGCCGCTAAGGTCAGGGCGTGAGGTGATATAGGGGGCCGCCACATCGGGAGAGGCTCACCGAAACCGTTAAGCCTACTGAGCCCAGCCCGCTCGGGGTGAAGAGGGCATGGGAAGCGAGGAACTGAGGGCCAAGCTGAGGGCAGCTGCCGAGGCCTTCTCAGGCGCGAGGGCAAGGTGGCTATTGGGGAGGTCGAGGCACATCGTGGAGGCTGGCGGCCTGAAGCCCGAGGAGGCGCGCGAGGTTCTCATGGGCATGTTGAAGGATGAGCTCGAGCGCGGCTGGATAATGAGCGAGTTGAAGGAGAGAGGTCCCCTGACCGTCCCCGAGCTCTCGGAGACCACGGGGCTGCCGAAGCGGGAGGTCCTCAGGCACCTGATATGCCTGATGGGAGAGGGCAAAGTCGTGGCCAAGGGGAGGAAGGGCGATTACCATGCCTTCTCGGCCACGTGAGGTGGTGGCCGTGGAGCCTGCCGTCTTGGTAGTCGGGGGCGGGATAGCCGGCATCCAGGCGGCCTTGGATGTGGCCGAGCAAGGCGTCCACGTTTACCTCGTGGAGCGCTACCCAAGCATAGGCGGTCACATGGCCATGCTCGATAAGACCTTCCCGACCTTAGATTGCTCCATATGTATCTTGGCGCCTAAGATGGTGGACGTGGCCAGGCACCCAAACATAACGCTACTCACCTACTCCGAGGTGACAGGCGTCAAGAGGGCCGGGAAGGGCTTCGAGGTGAAGGTGCTGAAGAAGGCCCGTTACGTGGATCCTGAGCGCTGCACGGGCTGCGGCATCTGCTCTGAGAAGTGCCCGGTGGAGGTGCCTGACGAGTTCAACCAAGGCCTGGGGCCGCGCAAGGCCATCTACATTCCCTTCCCCCAGGCCGTCCCCAAGGTGGCCTTGATAGACATGGAGCACTGCTTACGCTGCGGCCTCTGCAAGAGCATTTGTGAGGCCAAGGCCATAGATTTCAGCCAGAAGGACGAGGAGCTTACACTCCAGGTGGGGGCCATCATAGTGGCCGCCGGCTTCAAGCTCGTGGACGTGGAAGGCCTAAGGGAGTACGGCTATGGCCGCTACGCCAACGTGATAACCGCTCTCCAGCTCGAGAGGCTCATAAACGCCTCTGGCCCGACCAGGGGGGAGCTGATGAGGCCTTCTGACGGCAAGATGCCTAAGCGCGTGGCCTTCATCCAGTGCGTGGGCTCGCGAGACCGCAGGATAGGCAACCCCTACTGCTCGCGCGTGTGTTGCATGTACGCGGCCAAGAACGCCGTACTGCTCAAGGAGCACTGGCCTGAGGTAGAGGTCGTGGTCTACTACATAGACCTGAGGGCCTACGGGAAGGGCTTTGAGGAGTTCGTGGAGCGGGCCAGGGAGGAGTTCGGGGTGAAATTCGTGAGGGGCCGCGTGGCCAGGGTAGAGGAGGACCCAGAGACCGGAGACCTGAGGTTAGCGGTAGAGGACACCGAGACGGGCCGTATAAGCATGGAGGAGCACGACTTAGTGGTACTCTCCGTCGGTTTAGCGCCCGCCGATGGCTCAGAGGCCTTAGCTAAGCTCCTAGGTCTCAAGATGGATGAATATGGCTTCTTCGCCAGCTCAGAGCCGAAGGCCAACCCCGTAGCCGCTTTAGATGGCATATTCATCTGTGGTTGCGCCGCTGGCCCTAAGGACATACCTGACAGCGTGGCCGAGGCCAGCGCGGCCGCTATGGAGGCAGTGAACTACCTGAGGGAGGTGGACCTGCTATGAGTGAGCGGGGCGAGGAAGTGCGTATAGGTGTCTACGTCTGCCACTGCGGCCTCAACATAGCCGGCGTCATCGACGTGGCCGCGGTAGCCGAGTACGCCAAGACGCTGCCGGGCGTGGTGGTAGCGCGCCACTACCAATACGTCTGCTCTGAGCCGGGCCAGAAGATGATACAGGAGGACATAAAGGAGTACAAGCTCAACCGCGTGGTAGTAGCCTCCTGTTCGCCAGCCATGCACGAGCCCACCTTCAGGCGCGTGGTGGAGGAAGCTGGCCTGAACCGTTACCTCTTCGAGATGGTGAACATCCGTGAGCACTGCTCCTGGTGCCACTCGCACGAGCCTGAGAAGGCCACGGAGAAAGCCAAGGACCTGGTGCGCATGGCCGTGGCCAGGGCGAGGCTGCTCGAGCCGCTTGAGGTGAAGAAGGCCAAGGTAGAGCCGGGCGTCCTGGTGATAGGCGGCGGTATAGCCGGTATAACAGCGGCCCTGGAGGTCGCCAGGAGAGGTTTCACGGCCTACCTGGTGGAGAAAGAGCCCTTCTTGGGCGGCATGGTGGCTAAGCTAGATGACCTAATGGTGACCTTCCAGGACGCCAGGGAACTCTTGGCCAGCCTCTTCAAGGAGTTGGATGAGGCCGTCAAGGCCGGGCGCGTGATGCTGTTCGATAACTCGGACCTAGTGGCCGTGGAAGGCTACATAGGGAACTTCAGGGCCAGGATAAGGCGTAGGCCCAGGCACGTGGACCCTGCTAAGTGCGATGCGTGCGGGAAGTGCGCGGAAGCCTGCCCCGTGGAGGTGCCGAACGAACTGGATTCCGGCCTGACGAAGCGCAAGGCCATCTACATGCCGTATTGGGGCGCTTACCCGCCTGTCTACGCCATAGACGAGGCTGCCTGCACGTGCTGTGGGAAGTGCGTGGATGCCTGCCCGAGGGGCGCCATAGACCTGGCCAGCGAGGCCGAGGAGGTCGAGGTGCCCGTGGGAACCATCATAGTGGCCACGGGCGCCCAGCCCTACGAGCCAGCGGAGGGCGAGTATGGCTACAAGGTCTACCCCGACGTGCTGACGAGCGCCCAGCTCGAGCGCCTCTTCTGCCCTGACGGGCCGACTAAGGGCGAGCTGACTAGGCCTTCCGACGGCAGGCGCCCTAGGAGCGTGACCTTCATAACCTGCGTGGGCGTGAGGACGCCCGAGAGGCCTTACTGCGCCCGCGTGTGCTGTGGCATAGCCATCAAACAGGCCCTGAAGATACGCGAGAAATGGCCAGACGTGGAGGTCAGCCTGGTCTACCGGGACATAAGGACGTTCGGGCGCGGCTATGAGGAGATGTATTCGGCCCTGAGGGAGAAGGGCGTGAACCTCTTCAAATACACGCCCGAGGACCCGCCTAAAGTAGCCGCTGAAGGCGATGGCCTCGTGCTGACCTTCAGGGACCCCACGCTCGGCCGGATACGCCTCCCGGCCGATATAGTGGTGCTGTCCGTGGGCCTCGTGCCCAGGCCGGACGTGCACAAGGTAGCCAATCTGATGAGGCTGACGCTTGGGCCGGATGGCTTCTTCAGGGAAGCCCATCCGAAGCTCAGGCCCCTGGACGCGCTCGTGGATGGCGTCTTCTTAGCCGGCTGCTGCCAGGGGCCAAAAGACATACCCGACAGCATGACCCAGGCCCGCGGGGCAGCCGCCAGGGCTTGTGCGCCGCTCGCCAGGGGCGAGGTAGAGGTCGAGCCCACGGTAGCCGAGGTAGACCCGGACAAGTGCAGCGGCTGTGGAACCTGCATCCTCATCTGCCCCTTCGGTGCCATAACGAAGGACGAGAGGGGCATAGCGGTCGTGAACGAGGTCGTGTGCAAGGGCTGCGGAACCTGCGCGGCCAGCTGCCCGGAGAGGGCCATAAGGATGAGACACTTCACCGATGAGCAGATAAGAGCGCAAGCGCTAGCGGCCCTCGCGAGTTCGTGATGGGGGTGGTAGGGCATGGCGGGCCACGAGGGTGAGTTTGAGCCCCTGATAGTGGGCTTCTGCTGTAATTGGTGCTCTTACGCTGGCGCTGACCTAGCCGGGACGAGCCGTATCCAATACCCGACGAACATCCGTATCGTGCGCGTGATGTGCTCTGGCCGCGTGGAGCCAGCGGTGGTGCTCGAGGTGTTAGAGCGCGGTGCTGATGGTGTCCTCATAGCCGGCTGCCATCCAGGCGATTGTCACTACGTGGAGGGCAATTACTACGCGGAGCTGCGCTTCCGCATGATGAGGAAGCTCCTAGCCCTGGCAGGCCTGGAGCCCGAAAGGCTTAGGCTCGAGTGGATATCGGCTTCTGAGGGCAAGAAGTTCGCGGAGGTAGTACGCGATTTCGTGGAGAAGCTGAAGGCCTTAGGCCCTAACCCGCTGAGGCCGCCCGAGCCTGATAAGGAGCTACTGTTGCGCATGCGCGCCGCCCGCCTGGCTGCTTCCAGTTTCAGGCTCCGCGTGCTGGTGGGCCGTGAGAGACACATGGCCGAGGAGGGGAACGTCTACGGCGAGAAAGTGCCCTATGAGGAGCTAGAGGCCGGCGTGTTAGACGAGGCCATAAGGGCCGAGTTCGAGAGAGCGCTCGTGCTTGTGAAGCTAGCCGAGAAGCCCATGTCCGTTAAGCAGCTAGCAGCCGAGCTCGGCCTAGATGCCTCCCGCGTGCTGAAGCACATCGTGGTCCTGAAGGCCAGGAGGCAAGTAGAGCTTCACTCAGTAGAAGGGACCTCGCCGATCTATAAGGCTACTCAGCCATAAGTAAGCACTAACCCCGTGTTTTTAATCCGAGCCCACTAAGAAAATCCTCTCAGGATTCCTAGGTAATACTACTGAGACTATTTGTCCTAACGTGGATACCCTCAACCCCCCGGTCCCCAAACCGAGGGGACCGGGGCCACACTCTTTTTAAATAGAGAAAGAACCGGCTTTCTAGCGTTCTTGATCGTGATCAATGTGCGATATGATGAAATATTTTTAGCACATTTTTGTCAAAAAATAATAAGGACCTGCGCTAGATCTGTGCTGAGCATGAGCATATTAAAGGGTTACATTACCTGGCTTGTGGTACTATCCTTAGTATTACCCTTAGGTTTGCTCACAGACCCCGCCTTAGGATCTAACGCAAGCACTACTGGCGTATCTTATTATTACGCTGGTTATTGCCTTTATGGGCCCCCACATGAAGTATGGGGACTCGGCGGTGTCATGGGCAATATTTACACCATATGTCCAAGTATTCCTATATGGTCGCCAGGTTATCGCCACTTCTGTGAGTGGGTTACCATAATATTGAAATATTCTCCCCGTTTCTACTGGATACAGCTAGGCTATGTTAAGGGAACGACGTACCCCTGGGACTTCTACCTCGAGATAGTAGATGAGAACGGACGCCGACTTGAGTTTTGCGAACCCGCGGACCCCGTGCCGGGAGTTACATACAGATACAAGATTATGTATTATGGGGGCTCAAAATACGAGGCAGAAATATGGATAGGCCTTGATCGTGTTTGGTGGATCGCGCGAGAGGTCAATCCGTATGTAGGTAAGGACCTTCAGGCCATGGTCGAGACATGTTACAGTGTTGGCCTAGAACCTGACATATGCATTGATGGAAGCCACTTTAGCAAATTGCAGTACATCTGGTTTTATGAATGGGAATGGTATTACTGGTACACTCATGTTACAGCAGAGGACCGACCTTATAAAGTCGAGGAGGTGTCCGATCACGAATTCTACGCCTTAGGTCCATGAGGGAGGTGGATCATGAGCAGGCGGGTGAGGAATAAATTGGTTCTCATGGCGGCCCTGCTTACAATCGCACTATTATGGCTTCACATCTTCCAGATAGGAGAGCAGGACGAGGAAGGTATTGGGCCACGGCCAACTCCTCTACCCCTTAAGAAAGTATCTATTGAGGAATACGCTAGAATGGTTCGCGAATATTACAATATCACCATATACCTGCCATCTGCTCTACCCAGAGGCTATGTCCTTACCGCAGCATACGTGGCTGTTGACCCTCAGAACGAATCGCGGGTGTTCCCTAGATTTGGTGTTATAGTCTATAGTGCTGTGGGCGATGAAGACCCGATAACGGCCGAGCTGGTCATCGGGATAGACATACTCCGCGTCCCACCGAATTATGAGGAATTAAAGGAGACCTACAAAGAACGTGGGCTTCCACTACGGCCTCCAACCGTTGAGAGCTTGAAGTGGGAATACCGAGATAAAGCCGATAGAATGATAATAATAGAGGTAAATGGCTGGCCCGTGAGGATAAATAAACGCGCATGGGTTAGCCCTCCAGCTAGGAGAGAGAGGTATGGCGATCATGCGCCCTTGGCCCAGGTTTGGATATGGGATGGTAAATCGCGGTTCTATGCCGATTACGGTATATGCGCTCCAGAATTGACGGTCGAGGAGCTCATAGAGGTCATACGGAGCATGAGGCCAGTCCTGTGATAAAAGGCCAACCGAAGGGACCGTGGATACCCTCAACCCCCCGGGGATACCCCCTAGGTAATACTCAGGACAAATAGGATTGTGGGGGGAAATCTTGCTTTCATCCCCATCGAAACACCCGAGGAGAAGACTATAGATAAGGCAGCCCAAAAGATGATAAAGAGAGCCGAGGAGCTAGAGGTCCCGACCATCTACCATCGCTTCGACATGATGCAGCCCTAGTGTGAAGCTGGCCTGAGGGGCTTATGTTGCCGCTTCTGTTGGATGGGTCCTTGTAAGCTCGACCCGGCCGCCAGGATAGAAAGGACCATCTGTGGCTGTACGGCCGACACGCTAGTAGCCAGGTCACTCGTGAGGTGGATCGCGGGTGGCTGTGCGGCCCATGCCGAGCACGCCTTCCACGTGGTCGAGGTGGCCCATTTAGTGGCCACGGGCGCCGACGTGCCCTACAGGATAACGGACGTGGAGAAGCTAAAGGTTGTGGCCAAGAAGCTGGGCGTGCCAGTGGAGGACCGTGACCCAAAGGAGATACTCAAGGACGTAGCCGAGAAAGCCCTTGAGGATTACACGAGGACGGAGGAACACGGGACCTTAAACTTCCTGAAAGCCTACGCGCCCAAGAAGCGTATAGAGGTCTTCGAGAAGTTGGGCATAACCCCGCGTTCCTTCTGGCGCGAGATAGTGGAGTCCATACATAGGACGCACGTGGGAGTGGATTCTGACCCCATGAGCTTGCTAAAGCAGGGCCTCAGGACAGCCCTGGCTGACGCTTACTCGGAGGTCGTGGCCACCGAGTTCCAGGACATACTCTTCGGCACGCCCAAGCCCGTGGAATCCGTGGCTAACCTGGGCGTGCTAGAGCCCAAGATGGTAAACATAGTGGTCCACGGCCATAACCCTCTCCGTGAAGGTGGTGGAAGCCGCTAAATCTGACGAGATGCTTGACTTAGCCAAGGAGGTCGGGGCCGAGGACATCAACGTGGTAGGCGTGTGCTGCACGGGCAACGAGGTCATTATGAGGTTCGGCATCCCTCTGGCCGGCAACATGATGCACCAAGAGCTCGTCTTGGCCACGGGCGCCGTGAAGGCCATAGTGGTGGACTACCAGTGCATTATCCCCGGCGTGGCCGCCATGGCCGATTGCTTCCACACGAAGCTCATCACTACCATGCCCATAGCTAGGATACCGGGCGACGTGCACATTGAGTGGAGCCCGGAGAAAGCGGATGAGGTAGCCAAGGAAGTCGTGCGCACGACCGTGGAGAACTTTAAGAACAGGGACCCGAACAAGGTCGTGATACCTGATGTGAAATCGCGTTGTATGGCCGGCTTCTCCCTAGAGGCCATCTTGACGGCCCTGGGCGGGACGTTGGAGCCCCTGTTGAACGCCGTCAAGGACGGCAGTATCTACGGCATAGTCGGTATCGTGGGCTGCAATAACCCGAAGGTGAGGCAGGATTGGGGCCACGTGACACTGGCGAAGGAGCTGATAGCCAACGATGTGCTGGTGGTCGGCACGGGCTGTTGGGCCGTCGCGGCCGCCAAGCATGGCCTCATGGTGCCGGAGGCCCGCGAGATGGCTGGCGAGAAGCTGAGGAAAGTCCTTGAGGCCCTTAACATACCGCCTTGCCTCCACATGGGCTCTTGTGTGGATAACTCGCGTATCCTCAACGCCCTGTTCGCCATAGCCGAGGCCCTGGGCGTGGACGTACCTGACCTACCCGTCTTCGGCTCAGCGCCCGAGGCCATGAGCGAGAAGGCCGTGGCCATAGGCACCTGGTTCGTGGCCCATGGCGTGCCGGTCCACTTAGGCATCGTGCCACCCGTGACGGGCAGCGAGACCGTGACGAAGGTGCTCACCGAGGACTTAGAGAACATGGTGGGCGGCAAGTTCGTAGTGGAGCCTGACCCGAAGAAGGCGGCCGAGATAATAATGGAGCACACCGCCAAGAAGAGGAAGGCCCTCGGACTCCCGGCCTGAACGGGCAGGCGTAGGTGGCGCCCTTTCCGGTGCCCCAAAACCCTTTTTATTTGCTCCATCCGACATGGCTAACGGGGGTTAGGCCAGGCCTTGAGTATGGTAGCTGTGATAGATCTAGACAGATGCATTAATTGTGGTCTCTGCGGCCGCTTGTGTAAATACGAGGCCATCAAGGTCGAGGACTTCGAGCGCAAGATTGACGTTGGCAAGTGCAGTGGCTGTGGCGTCTGTACGTCTTCTTGCCCCTGACGCTGAAATACCTGCCACATAAGATGGTGGTGGCCAGAGTGAAGGCCCTCCTCAGGACCGCTAGGCTTAAAGAGCCCTTCGAGCCCAGGGCGCTTGTTTTCGCCTGCGATTGGGCTAGCAGGAGGGGAGCCGATCTAGGGCTGATAAGGAAGGTCCCGGCTTCCTCTAACGTCAGGGCCACCAAGCTCACCTGTATGGGAGCTCTCGACCTGCTCTTCGTGGTAGAGGCCTTCTTAGCTGGCGCGGATGGTGTTCTGGCCGTGAGGTGCGCGGGGGAGGACTGCAATTTCCTGGGCAGTAACCTCGTTACGGAGGCCGAGGCCAAGGCCAAGTGGATAGGGCGCCTCTTGGCTATGGCCGGCCTCGAGCCCAGCAGGTTCAAGCTCGTCTCACTGCCCCTGACGGAGGCCAGGGAGAAATTCCTGGCCGTGCTCTCTGACTTCATATTGGGCCTTAAGGAGCTAGGTCCTAGCCCCGCTTCTGGCCCAAGCCCCAACCAAAAGCTGAGGGACGGGCTTGAGGCCGTGAAAAAGGCCCTATCGGTCTTCAGGCTCAGGGTCCCCCTCGGCCGCGAGCGTTACCTGCTCAAAGCCGGGAACGCCTACGGCGAAGTGCCCGGGAGAGCGGCGGGCGGTCATAAACGAGGCCCTGACGGCGGAGTTCGAGAGAGCGCGTATTCTCCTGGCCCTGAGGGAGCCTAAATCGGTCAGGGAGCTCGCGAATGAGTTGGGCATGGAAGCTAACAGGGTGCTGAGGCACGTGGTCGTCTTACGGGCGAGGAGGCAGGTAGAGCTATATACCATAGAGGGCACGAGCCCGAGGTACAAGGTGGCCGGGGAGGTGTGATGGAAAAATGCCCGATGAGAAAGTGGGAGCCGTCCTAGTGGTGGGCGGCGGCATAGCGGGCATCCAGGCATCGCTTGACCTGGCCGAGATGGGCTTCAAGGTCTACCTGCTCGATAAGGCGCCGGCCATAGGGGGCACCATGAGCCAGTTGGACAAGACCTTCCCGACTAATGATTGTGCCACCTGTATCTTGGCGCCTAAGCTGGTGGAGGCCGGGAGGCACCCAAACATAACGCTCATCACGAACGCCGAGGTAGAGGGCGTGGAAGGGGAGGCCGGCAACTTCACCGTCCGCGTGCGCCTCAAGCCGCGCTACATAGACCCCGAGAAGTGCACGGGCTGTGGCCTCTGCGCCGAGAAGTGCCCGGTAGAGGCCATAGACGAGTTCAACGAAGGCTTAGGCCTGAGGGCCGCTATCCATATCCGCTACCCACAGGCTGTCCCGCGCGTCTTCATGATAGACCGCGAGAAGTGCATAGGCTGCGGTACCTGCGCCGAGATATGCCGCGCGGGGGCCATCAAATACGATGATCAAGAGCGCGTGGTGGAGCTCAAGGTCGGGGCCATCATCCTGGCCCCCGGCTTCGAGGAGTTCAGGCCCAAGGCCCTCAAGGAGCTGGGTTATGGCCGTTACCCGAACGTGGTCACCAGCATAGAATTCGAGCGCATCCTCAGCGCCTCCGGTCCCTTCGGGGGCCTGTTGGTCCGGCCCTCTGACGGCGAGATACCCAGGCGCATCGCGTTCGTCCAGTGCGTGGGCTCGCGAGACGAGCGCTTGGGCGTGCCCTACTGCTCTTCCGTATGCTGTATGTATTCTATCAAGCAAGCTATCATAGCCCGCGAGCACGCCCCGATAGACGTGAAATGCACTATCTTCTACATGGACATGCGCACCTACGGGAAGGGCTTCGAGCTCTACAGGGAACGCGCTGAGAAAGAGTACGGCGTGCGCTTCGTGAGGTGCCGTGTCCCACACATCTACGAGGACCCGAGCACGCACAACCTCATCGTGAGGTACGTGGACGAGTCGGGCGCCGTCAGGGAAGAGGAGTTCGACTTAGTAGTCCTGGCCGTGGGCTTCAGGCCGCCCGAGGGCTTCAAGGAGCTGGCCGAGAAGGTGGGCATAGAGCTGGACGAGTTCGGCTTCTGCAAGATAGACCCCTTCAGGCCCCTCGAGACCTCGAGACCCGGTGTCTTTGTCTGCGGTGCCTTCGCAGGCCCCAAGGACATACCTGACAGTGTGGCCGAGGCCAGCGGGGCCGCGGCTAAGGCAGCGAGCGTGATAGCGAGCGAGAGGGGCAAGCTAGTGGCGAAGAAGGAATACCCGCCGGAGATAGAGGTGCGCCCAGATGAGGAACCGCGCATAGGCGTGTTCATCTGCCACTGTGGCGTGAACATAGGCGGTATAGTGAACGTGCCCGAGGTCGTGGAATACGCGAAGACGCTGCCCGGCGTGGTCTACGCGGAGGACAACCTCTATACCTGCTCGCAGGACACGCAAGAGCGTATAAAGAAAATCATACGCGAGTACAAGCTCAACCGCGTGGTAGTGGCCTCCTGCACGCCCAGGACGCACGAGCCCCTCTTCCGTGAGACCCTACGTGAGGCAGGGCTGAACCCCTACCTCTTCGAGATGGCCAACATCCGCGACCAGTGCTCCTGGGTGCACATGCACGAGCCGGAGAAGGCCACTGAGAAAGCCAAGGACCTGGTGCGCTCGGCCGTGGCTAAGGCGCGACTGTTGAGGCCCCTGAAGAAGCCCACTATACCCGTGACGCCCGTGGCGCTCGTGATAGGCGGCGGCCTCTCGGGTATGACGGCTGCCCTCGAGCTGGCCAAGCAGGGCTTCGAGGTCCACATAGTCGAGCGCGAGCCGGAGCTGGGAGGCCACCTCAGGCACGTCTTCTACACGCTCGAGGGCAAGGACCCGCAGGAGCTGCTCAAGCGCCTGGTGGAGGAAGTGCGCTCCCACCCGCTCATCCATGTCCACACGAACACGGAGATAGTGGACGTGGCCGGCTACGTGGGCAATTTCGAGACCACCATACGCGAGGGCGGCCGTGAGACGACCGTGAAGCACGGCGTCATCATAGTAGCCACGGGCGCCGACCTCCTGAAGCCCTACGGCGAATACCTGTACGGCGAGGACCCGCGCGTCCTCACTCAGCAGGAGCTAGAGGAGAAGCTGGCGAAAGGCGAGTTCAAGGCTAAGCGCGTGGTGATGATACAGTGCGTGGGCTCCCGCACGCCCGAGAGGCCTTACTGCTCACGCATCTGCTGTGCCCAGGCCGTTAAGAACGCCCTCAAGATAAAGGAGGTCAGCCCCGATACGGAGGTCTTAGTACTCTTCAGGGACCTGAGGACCTACGGCTTCAGGGAGTTCTACTACAAGGAGGCACGTGAGAAAGGCGTGATATTCGCGCGCTACGAGCCAGAGAGGAAGCCCGAGGTAGTGCGTGAGGGCGATAAGCTGCTGGTGAAGTTCTACGACCCCGTGGCGAGGGCTGAGGTAGTAGCAGAGGCCGACTTGGTGGTGTTAAGCACGGCCATAATACCGAGGCCCGACGCAGCCGATTTGGCCAAGAAGCTAAAGGTCCCGCTCAGCCAGGAGGGCTTCTTCCTAGAGGCCCACGTGAAACTCAGGCCCGTGGACTTCGCCTCTGACGGCATCTTCCTCTGCGGCCTAGCCCATTACCCGAAGTTCATGGAGGAGTGCATGGCCCAGGCCTGTGGGGCCGCCGCTAGGGCAGCCACCATACTGTCCAAGCCCTATATAGAGGTCGAGGCCGCTATAGCCGTCGTGGACGAGGCCCGCTGCCGTGGTTGCGGCAGGTGCGAAGAGGTATGCGAATACGGGGCCATAAAGGTAGTGGAGCGCGAGGGGCGCTTGGTGGCCGAGGTGAACGAGGCCCTCTGCAAGGGCTGTGGGGCCTGCAGCGTGAGGTGCCCGACCGGCGCCGTCCGCGTCCAGCACTTCAGGCCAGAACAGATATTAGCGCAGGTGGTGGCGGTAGCCAGAGCGAGGTGAGGTGGCCATGGCAGAAGCCAAGAAGAGCCCCGAGGGCGAGTTCGAGCCGCGCATCGTGGCTTTCTGCTGTAACTGGTGCTCTTACGCTGGCGCTGACTTAGCTGGCGTGAGCCGCATGCAGTACCCGCCCACCGTGCGCATCATACGCGTGATGTGCTCGGGCATGGTGGACGAGAGCTATATCCTTAAGGCCTTTGAGGAAGGTGCTGATGGCGTTTTGGTGGCTGGCTGTCATCCAGGCGATTGCCACTACATCTCCGGTAACCTGAAGGCCGAAAAAGAAGTCGCCAGGGTGAAGAAGCTCTTGGACCTCATAGGCCTGGGCTCCGATAGGCTCAGGCTTGAGTGGATTTCGGCTTCAGAGGGCGAGAAATTCGCCCGCGTGATAAGGGAATTCACGGAACAACTCAAGCAGATGGGGCCGAGCCCGATAAGGCAGGCCCACGAGGCGAAGTTGGCCAGGGATGGGGGTAGCCCGGCCCAGGAGGCCGTTGAGCTAGCCAGGCGCGCGAAATCCTTCGCGGAGAAAATCCTCTCGGGCGAGCCCATGTGGAGGTGCCTGGGCTGCTATCTCTGCCACACCACTTGCCCCGGCGGCCTGAGGATCGCCGAACTCACGAGGGCCACGAGGAGCGCGGCTCCCAGGGATGACGTGGACCTCCTCTGCGCTCACGGCGCTGTCCCGCTCAGGTGGGCACGCATGATGGCTAACCCGGCTATCAAGCCTAACAAGCTTAGCTGGCTCCCTGAGGACGTAAAGGTAGCTGGCGAGGGCGAGTTCTACTTCTTCGTGGGCTGCCTCCCCCTCTTCGAGGTCGAATTCGAGGACCTAGCGCTGAACTCCACCAGAACGGCCCTGGCAGCCATCAAGGTGCTGAACGCGCTGGGCGTGGTGCCGGTTATCTCGCCCGAGGAGCGTTGTTGCGGCCATGACCTCCT
>CAZWYW010000038.1:0-13035 GCA_964638535.1 uncultured Candidatus Bathyarchaeia archaeon
GCGTGCCCCACGTGGGGCACGCGCGGGGCCGGACCATGAAGGACCTATACTACCGCTGGCTGAGCATGAAGGGCTATTACATGCCCTTCTGGGCGGGTTGGGATTGCCAGGGCCTGCCGGTGGAGCTAGAGGCCGAGAAACTCTTAGGCGTCAGGGGCGGCAAGAGGCAGCTCTTGACCGAGGTGGGCATGGAGCGCTTCGTGGAGGAGTGCAAGCGCACGTTGGGCAAGTATTACCCGGAGTGGCTGAAGGCCGATAGGCTGTTAGGCGTCTTCATGAACCACGAGCGCGCTTACTGGACTTACAAGGACGAGTATATCGAGCGCGAGTGGACCTACCTTAAGCGCGCCTGGGAGCAGGGCCTCCTGGGCGAGGGCTATTACGTGGTCGCCTACTGCCCGTATTGCCAGACGAGCCTCAGCCACGCGGAGGTGGGCCTGGGCTACGAAGTCGTGGAGGACCCGAGCGTCTACTTCAAGCTCAAGCTGCGCGATAGGCCAGGCGAGTTCCTGCTCGCCTGGACTACCATGCCCTTCACCATAATAACGGACCTCATGGTGGCCGTCCACCCGGAGGCCGAGTACGCGCGCGTGGAGGTGGGCGATGAGGTATGGCTGATGGCGGCTGGCCGCGTGGAAGCCGTTATGCGCGAGCTGGGCGTGAGCGATTACCGTGTCCTAGAGCGCTTGCCGGGCCGGGCCCTAGAGGGCCTCAGATATGAGTACCCGTTCTACGACTTGGTGCCTAAGCAGGCCGAGCTAGAGCGCGAGCACCCGGCCATCCACACGGTCGTATGCGAGGAGTTCGTGGATGTCAGCGTGGCCACTGGCGTGGTCCACATGTCGCCTGGTAACGGCGAAGAGGACTTCGAGGCCGCTAAGAGGCGCGGCATGCCCATCTTCTCGCCCTACGATGACGAGTGCAAGTTCACGGAGGAAGCCGGCCGTTTTGCTGGCCTCTTCGCACGAGATGCCGATGAAGTCGTGATAGAGGAGTTGAGGAAACGCGGCCTCCTGGTGAAGGCCGGTCGGGTGAGACACGAGTACCCGACCTGCTGGCGATCGCACCACAAGCTCATCTGGGTGGCCAGGCGCGAGTATTTCTACTGGGTGGATAAGATAAGGGATAAGGCCCTGAAGGCCGCGGAGGCCGTGGATTACTTCTACGATGGCCCTAAGCACCGCTTCTTAGCCTTCATAAAGGAGGGGAGGCCCTGGTGTATCTCCCGCGAGCGCGTCTGGGGCACGCCCCTGCCAATATGGGTCTGCCGCTCCTGTGGCCACAAGGAGTTGGTGGCTAGCAAGGCCGAGCTACTTAAGAAGGCCATAAAGGTGCCCGAGGGTCATTTCGAGCTCCACAGGCCCTGGATAGACCAGGTGGTGCTCCGCTGCCCGAAGTGCGAGGGCGAGATGCACCGTGAGCCCTTCGTGCTCGATTGCTGGCACAACAGCGGTGTAGCACCTTACGCCCGCTTTACGGATGAGGAGTTCGAGCGCTTCGTGCCCGTCTACTTCCTGACCGAAGGCCTTGACCAGACGCGGGGCTGGGCTTACTCGCTCCTCATAACGCACGTGATACTCACGGGCCGCCCCGAATCGCCCTACAGGGCCTTCCTGTTCTACGGCATAGTATTAGACGAGAAAGGGCGCAAGATGTCCAAGAGCTTGGGCAACGTCATACTCGTGAACCCATTCCTAGAGCAGCACCCAGCCGACTTGTTCCGCTTCTACCTGCTCTGGAAGTGCGCGCCCGTAGATGACATGCGTTTCGACGTGAAGGAGATGTACAAGCGCCCCTACCAGGTGCTCAGCACGCTCTACCACCTCCACCGCTTCTTCTACCAGAACGCCACCTACGATGGCTTTGACCCGGCCCGCCACACGCTCGAATGGGCGTTAAGCGAGGGCTTGCTTAAGGCGCCTGACCGCTGGGTCCTCTCGCGCCTCCAGGGCCTGGTGGCCGAAGTAGATGAGCACTACGCCCGCTGCCGCTTCCACAAGGCCCTCCAGGCCCTAGAGGAATTCGTGGTGGAAGTGCTCAGCCACTGGTACGTGCCCATGGTGAGGCGCGAGCTCTGGACGGACGACCCGCGCACGCTGCCCAGGCGCTTGGCCATTTACGCTACCCTCTGGCACGTCCTCAAGACGGTTGTCCTCCTCTTCAACCCCGCCACTCCCTTCTTGGCCGAGTGGCTCTATCAACACGTCTACCGCGCCCTCGACCCGGGGCTGCCCGAGAGTGTGAACTTCGAGCGTTGGCCGGAGCCCAGGCCAGGCTTCAAGGATGAGGCGCTGGAGCAGGCGTTTGAAAGGCTCAAGTTAGCCGTATCGCTCTCTTACGCGGCCCGCCAGGCCGCTGGCCTCAAGCGCAGGTGGCCTCTCAAGGAGGCAGTGGTGGCCTGCGAGCTCTCGGACCTGCGGGCCCTTGAGGGCCTTGAGAGCCTGATGGCCGAGCTCATGAACGTGAAGGTCGTGAGGCTGGCGCAGGCTGGTCATGAGCCCACGGGGCCCGACTGGTCAGGCGCCTCCGAGGCAGGCATGACGGTGGCCATCTACACGGTCCGCGACCGCCTGCTCTTGGGCGAGGGTCTCATGCGCGATATCGCGAGGCGCGTGCAGGCCCTCAGGCGCGACCTGGGCTTCAAGCCCACGGATATCCTGGCTGAGGTGCACGTAGCTGGCCTCACGAGCGAGGACCTAGAGCTCCTCAGGCCGCACGTGAATGTGCTACGCTACCTGGTGCGCACCCGCGAGGTAGAGCTCCACACGGCCAGGCCGGAGGAGCTCGGGCCAGAGCTGGCGGGCCTGAGGTGGCGCGTCTACCGCGTGGACGGGCGGGAGATCCACATAGCCATCAGGCATGGCAGCTAAGGCGTTCAAGAAGTAGGACAGGACCCCTCGTCCAGAAGCCTTATATGGTCTTTTCCAGCTTAACCGGGCAGGAGGGTAGAAGGCGCCGGCATGTCTCTGTGCCTGCTGAAGAGCTGGGCCAGGGATTGGAAGCGCACCGTATCCATAGCCCTCGGTATCCTGCTGGCCGTCTCCCTCTTCGTGAGCATAAACGTGAGCGCGAGTGCCACGGCCGCCCAGCTGTTGGAGGCATCTCTCAGCAGGGTGCTGGCCGACGTGAGGGTGAAATACCCGTATGATATGGTCAACTGGACGCAGGTGAGCGAGGCCCTGCTGAGCGTGGATGCCGTAGAGGAGGAACTGGCCATGATGAGGCTCAAGATAGCCTTTGCCCCCCTCGTCCTGCTCGTGAACGGCGAGCCCGCCAAGCTTGAGGACATCCGGTTCGTGATGCTCGTGGGCATACCGCCTGAGCCCACGGACAGGCTGGAGCTCGTGGTGAGGGAAGGCACCTGGAACCTATCGGCTTACAGCGCTATCGCGGTGGCCAACCCCTTCGTGGAGGTAAAGCCAGGGGATGAGCTCGTGCTTCAGGCGAACATATCTATCACCATAGGCCGGGGCCAGGTGCTCAACCTGACCTCGCCAACCTTCCGGGTCTCCGCTGTTGCATCACCTACCGATGAGACCATATACCTCATGATCGGGGAGCCATACGTCGGCTACTTCGTTAGGCGCTCCTTGGTCTACTTCATCACTCACCACTATCTCATCCTCTGCGTGAGCTATGAGACCCTCTTGAGCTTCAGGGAGGAGCTTGAGCAGACGATGGAGGAGCTCTCCATCCCAGGCAGGCCCTTCGTACTCGACGTGGACGTCCTCCACTATGCTTGGGTGGATAGGGACGAGCTCATAGACGTCTGGAACCTAGATGCCACCGAGGAGCGCCTTGAAGAACTCAAGACAGATCTGGAGAAGGCCATCTCAGCCCACGTTACGAAGGCTACCTTCCCGACCGTGGTGCCGCCCGCCCTGCTGGTGCACGTAGAGGTACCCCTCCTGCGGGCTATATCGAGCGTGAAAGGGTTCTTGAACACAGTGAAGTCCGTAGCGGGCATCTTCTCCCTGCCCGTGTTCCTCCTCTGCTGGTATCTCGCCCTGACGGCTGGCTACTTGGTGTCGAGCGCTAGGAGGCGTGAGATAGGCCTGCTGAGGACGCGGGGCGTTTCCTCCAGGCGCATCTTCGCTACCTACCTGGGCATCTCGGTTCTCTTGGGCCTGGGAGGTAGCTTCCTCGGCATCTTCACTGGCATGGGCTTGAGCCTGCTCTACCTCTCCCTCACGGGCCTTGGGGGTGTGCCCTGGTGGAAGCTGCTCGCTAATGTGTTCTCGCCCGAGCTGCTGAGCATGGAGTTGGGCATAGGCACCTCCCTGTGTGTCCTGGCGGCCATCAGGCCTGCTAGGCTCGCGGCCAAGCTCTCGCCCCTTGAGGCAGCGAGGGAATACGTGGAGGCCGAGGCCGTGGGCGAGTGGAAGCCCGGGAAGCTCACCCTACTAGCCTTAGCGCTCGGCTCAGTGAAGATAGGCGAGTGGCTGGCGGGCATAGACATGATGGAGGTCATGAAGAACGCGCCGCCCATGCCATTCTTCCTCAGCGTGGCCCTTCACATCTGGGCCTTCTTCGACGTGGTGGCCCTCACCTTCCTAGGCCCCCTCCTCTTCGTCTACGGCCTCACCAGGGTGATCACGAGGAGCAGCAAGCGCCTCTACGAGGTCGCGAGCCTGCTGGCCCGGCCTCTGAAGGAGCTCAGGGAGCTTGTCTCGCGCAGCCTGGCCAGGAACCCGGCTAGGGCCTCAAGAGTAGCGCTGCTCATCTCAGTGGCGCTCGCCTACGGCATCTTCACGAGCGTGCTCGCGGCCTCGCTCATGGATGCCCACGTGCGGGCTGCTAAAATGCTGGTGGGCTCCGACGTGAAGGTAGATGTCATGCCGGAGCTCAGCTTTGACTTCACGGCCAATCTCACGCAGGTGGAGGGCGTGGCTAAGGCTACCTTCCTAGCCTTCGGTTCAGGGCTGGAGACCACGCTGAGGGAGCATGCGCTCTTCAGCTACGCCATCGTGAACGCGAGTGCCTTCGCATCTATCGCATATCATGAGCCAGGGCTCTGCAGGCCTGACATGGAGGAGGCCCTGGCTAAGGCGGAGGAATCGCCCTATAACGTGCTCATCACCGAGGAGCTGGCTGACATGCTGGAACTAGATGTGGGAGATAAGCTCTTCATCTGGCCCGCTGGCGAGGTGGAGGCCCTAGGGATCACATACGGGGAAGCACCTCCCACAGCTAGGGTAGAGGTAGTAGGCATCATGAAGGCCATCCCCGGCCTCCCGCCCATGATGACAGCTTACACGCCGATCATGCTCTTGGACGACGAGCTGGCCGAGGAGCTCGGCTTATCCTATGAGTTCCTATACTTCCTCGTGGAAGTCGAGCCTGGCGCGGACCCGGAGGCCGTGGCGGAGGCCATAGAAGGTGCCTTCCCGTGGCAGGTGCTTAGCGCGGTGACTGTGGAGGAGGCCATGAGGGAGAGCTACTTCTCCATGATGAGCAGGCCCGTCTACGAGTTCCTGCAGGTGGGCTTCACCTACTCCCTAGTGGCCGCTGCCGTGGGCCTAGCGCTGACAGCTGCCCTGAGCGTGAGGGAGCGCACCTACGAGGTGGGCTTGATGAGAGCCCGCGGCCTCAGGAGGAGGCAGGTGCTCGTGGTGCTCGCGGCCGAGGCACTCATAGTGGTCATCATAGGGTTGGCCATAGGTGTCTTCACGGGTCTCGTCTCAGCGAGCGGCATGGTGAGCTTCATCTCGTGGGGCGGTTGGATGGGCTCTAGGTGGCCGATAGAGGTCAGGATGGTGCTACCCCTGGAGTTCTGGCTCCTGCTTGGCCTGGGGGCCTTCCTCTTCGTGCTCGCCTCCCTCGCGCCAGCCCTCTTGGTGTTCAGGAGGGAGGTCGTGGAGACTATAAGGTTCAGGTGAGGGGGTGGGAGCGGTGGCGAGCGTGAGCAAGGCCCGAGGCGGCGTGGAGGTGGTGGCCAAGGACCTCATCAAGGTCTACCGCACGGGCAAGACGGAGGTCATCGCGCTCAGGGGCCTAAACATGCACGTCAAACCGGGCGAGGTGGTGGCCGTCATGGGCCCCTCCGGTTGCGGGAAGACCACGCTCCTCAACCTCATAGGTGGCTTGGACAAGCCCACGGCCGGCGCCATAATAGTGGGCGGGAGGGATATCGTGCTCGCCCCGGAGAAGGAGCTAGAGCGCTACAGGCTATGCGAAGTGGGCTTCATTTTCCAGTTCTTCAACCTTGTGCCGACCTTAACAGCTCTGGAAAACGTAGAGCTCCCCATGGCCTTAGCCGGTAGGCCCGACAGGCGTAAGAGGGCCATGGAGCTGTTGGAGTTGGTCGGGTTAGCCAATAGAGCTCACCACAAGCCAGATGAACTCTCGGGCGGTGAGCAACAGCGCGTAGCTATAGCCTGCGCCTTGGCCAACGACCCACCTCTCATCCTGGCCGACGAGCCAACGGGCGAGTTGGACAGGGAGAACGCTAAGATGGTAGTGGATTTGCTCACGCGCCTCAGCCGCGAGATGG
This sequence comes from uncultured Candidatus Bathyarchaeia archaeon, assembly GCA_964638535.1. Classification (GTDB taxonomy): domain Archaea; phylum Thermoproteota; class Bathyarchaeia; order EX4484-135; family EX4484-135; genus EX4484-135. The sequence goes on from CAZWYW010000038.1 coordinate 6,494, forward strand.
GGAAGACGTGCATTATAGCAACGCACGATTACATGGTGGCCCGCGAGGCAGACAGGATATTGCGCATGGAGGATGGCCTCATAGTAAGTGAGTATAAACCCGAGGAAGCCACGCTGATGCCGGCTGAGGGCCTCAATCTGGAGGCCGAACTCGTGAAGAGGATAGACGATGTCAAGGCTAGGATGGCGGAGTTGGAGGACGCCTTTAAGAAGGGCGAGGTGAGCGCCCAGGAGTTCGTAACCGAGTACACCGAGTTATCAAGCTTGCTGAGGGCGCTAGAGCGAGAGCTGAGGAGGCGCGGTCGCTAAACCTTTTTAACCCGTGGCTGACCATAAGCCGGGCGCTATCCATGAAGGCCGTGGTATTCGACTTGGACGGGACCCTAGTGCATTTCGATATAGATCTAGGGGCCCTTAAGAGGGAGCTCCTCATGGCTCTCTCGAGGGTGGGGGTACCTCCCTCCCTCTTCTCTACAGAGGATACCTTAACGGACCTCTTGGACAAGGTGGAGGCATACGTCAGGGCATCAGGGATGGGCTGCGGGGCCATGAGGAAGCTCTGGGACGAGGCGTTCAAGGTCATCGAGCGCTTCGAGGAAGCGGCCATCAACAGCGCTAGCCTCATGCCGGGGGCACTCGAGGTTCTCTCGGCTCTCAAGAGGAAGGGTTTGAGAATAGGGCTTTTCACGCTTAACAGCTCTGCTGTGGCCGTTAATGTCCTCAAAAGGCTTGGGATAAGCAAGTTCTTCGATGTCATGGTAGCCAGGGACCTCGTGGACGACGTGAAGCCCAATCCAAACCATCTCTCCAGGGTCTTCGAGGAGCTAGGCGTGGAGCCCAGGGAAGCGGTGGTCGTGGGGGACATGCCGTTTGACATAAAATGTGCTAAGAAGCTGGGCGCTGTGGCCGTGGGCGTGACCACTGGTCGCTCGAGGGAGGAAGAGCTGAAGAAAGCTGGCGCGGATTACGTAATAAGATCCCTATCAGAGCTCCTCTCTATTATCGCTGGTTGAGCTGGCGCTCTCAGTGGCCCAGGGCCATATATCGCACCGGTATATGCATATGCATGTCGCGTGGAGATGATAATGCCGGGAAATATTAAAGAGGCCCGTCGGCCTAGACGGGGCGGGTGAGGCCAATGACCTATATCGAGGAGGAGAAGTTCTTAGACACGCTCGTGGTGGATAGCGAGGGCTATATCTGCGGCCGCGTGGCTTCCTTTGAGATAGAGCCGGATAGGGTCTTAATGAAGCTCTATCGGGAAGAGGAAGAGGAGATAGAGGTAGTTGACATAGAACGCTTGAAAGAAGAGCTCATGCTCCATGTCTTTGGCAAAGTAGGCCCCAAGTTCGAGAAGAAGCTCTATGATAAGATCAGAAAAGCCCTCAAAATGCCGTCTAAAGCCCCCGTTGGCGAGGCAGAGCTAGTTAGCTTCGCGCGTGCCCTGGGCGTTGAGATCCCGATGAAAAAAGTGGTGAAGAAGATCAGGAAGGAAGTCGAGGAACCCGTGGACCTCGAGATAGTAGAGCGCGTGAGCGAGACGCCCCTGGGCAAATGCATAATACTCAAGGAGCCTTGGGAGGCGAAGCGACGCGGTCTCCCGATCTTGGATTTCGTGCCCTACCGGAGCACGGCTGAGGTAAAGGGCATGTTGGTCATCGATGCCGAGGGAAAGATCATAGGCCACGCCGAGCGGATACTGATAGGCAAACCGCTGGGCTTGAGGATAGCCGTGGAGACAGTAAGGGAAGAAGAAGTAGTGGATTTCCCGGCTCTCTACGAAGCCCTCCTGTCCTACTTCAAGACGCCTAGGCGCCTCTACGAGAGGGTGGCCCGTGACCTGGGCATCAGGCCCGAGCAAGTAAACGAGAAGCAGATCGTCGCCTGGGCCGAGAGGATGGGTGTGGCTATGCCTAAGCGGAAGGAGCGCAAGATCGTTAAGCAGACCACCTTGGACATCCCCTGGACCGTGATAAAGAAGATAGGCGATGTGATAATGCTGAAGAAGACGTTAGAGGAGCTGAGGGCGAGAGGCGTGCCCCTAACGCTTGCGGAGGAAGCGAAGGAGGCCGTGATCTCAGAACCCAAACCTCTTGACCTTTCCGAGGAGGTTCATGAGGATAGGCATTAGGTCCATGCCCCTGAGCCTACATAAGCCTCCCCTCGCGCAACTCACCTCGTCGAACCTACTTACATCGTCGGGCCTGACCTCTGGCCCCGCGAGGGCCACCGGCACCGGGTCCCCCTCGTGCTTGCCGGTCCGCGTTGACGTGGTGTGGTCCGCTGTGATGAGCACATAGGTCTCCTGCTCCAGGTCCAGGCGGTCGAGAGCTTCCCCCAGCGCTTTGTCAACGCGCTCTATGAAGGTCACTTTCTTACCGGCCGCGTGATCATGACTGGCCACATCCGTGGCCTTTATGTGCAAGAAGACGAAATCGGCCTCTCGCTCAAGTGCCCTGATGGCGTAGGAGAATTTGGCCCCTAGGTCCGTGTCGTAAGAGCCCGTGGCGCCCGGCACCTCTAGGACCTCAAGGCCCGCTGCCCGACAGACGCCTTTCACGAGTGCCACAGCCGAGACACAAGCGCCCTTTATGCCGTAGAGCTCGCTGAGGGGCTCTATCTCGGGCAAGGTGCCGGCTCCCCTGAAAAGCACCGCGTTCGCGGGCACGGGCAGCTCCTTATTGAGCGGGTGCCGGGATAGTACGGCCCTGAAGCGCTCCGAGAGGGCATTCACTATCTCGGCCGTCTTGCGTGCCTCGGGTGTATCATCCAGCGGCACGCACTTCAGCATAGGCTTACCGTTCTCGCCCGGGTCAGTGTCCGAGATAGCCCGTGAGAGTCCCTCGCCCCTCAGGACTAGCACGCCCCTGTGTTGGACCGTGTTGGTGAAAATCGCCTCTACGCCCAGCTCGGACCCTAGCTCGGCAGCAGCTTCACTAAGGGCCTCGACCAAGCGTGAGGCGTGCTCAGTGCTTATCCTCCCCGCCCTCCGGTCCACGACCACGCCCGAGGCATCCACGGTGGCGAAGTTGCACCTGAAACCTATGTCCCCCGGCCTCAGGTCTATGCCTGTCCCCAGGGCCTCGAAGGCGCCCCGGCCCGTGTAATGCTCGTAGGGATCGTAGCCCAGCAAGGCCATGTTCGCGACATCGCTGCCCGGCGGCACTCCTGGTGCCACGGGATCCACTATGCCCGTGATACCGATCTCGGCTAAGCGATCCATATTAGGTGTCTTAGCGACCTGCAGGGGAGTTTTACGGCCTAATTCCCTCACGGGCCTATCTGCCATGCCGTCGCAGACCACGAACAGGACGTTCATGGCTCGTCCCGGGCCGCTTAAGCTCCGGGCATAAAAATACTTCGCGTGAGCTGGCCGCAAGCCTTTTTAAGACCACTAAGGCCCCTGGGGGCGGTGGTCCTTATTGCCAAGGTCGGCGTGAGCCGGGAGGAGTGGTCCCGCCGTTTTAGCGAGTGGTATAGGCGCATGTTGATGGAAGCCGAGATCATGGATTACCGCTACCCCGTGAAGGGCTGTGGCGTCTGGCTGCCCTACGGCTTCAAGCTCCGCAAGCTCATCTTCGACATACTGCGCGAGCTGCTGGATAGCACCGGGCACCAGGAGGTGCTCTTCCCCACGCTCATACCCAAGGACATGTTGGCCAAGGAAGCCGAGCACATAAGGGGTTTCGAGGAAGAGTGCTTCTGGGTGACGCACGGCGGCCTCAAGCCCCTCGGGACCAAGCTGGCTCTAAGACCCACGAGCGAGACGGCCTTTGGCCCCATGTTCAAGCTCTGGATACGCTCCCACGCCGACCTCCCCATGAAGCTCTACCAGATCGTGAACATCTTCCGCTACGAGACGAAGGCCACTAGGCCGCTCATAAGGATGCGCGAGGTCCTCACGTTTAAGGAAGCCCACACCTGTCACGCCACAGCAGAGGATGCCGAGAGGCAGGTCAGGGAAGCTATAGACATCTACAAGCGCTTTTTCGACGCGTTAGGCGTGCCTTACCTCATATCGCGCCGTCCGGAATGGGATAAGTTCGCGGGCGCCATCTACTCCATAGCCTTCGATATGATATGCCCCGACGGGCGTGTTATGCAGATAGGCACAGTCCATAACCTAGGCCAGAACTTCGCTAAAGCTTTCGAGATAACTTACGAGCGGCCTGATGGCACGCACGAGTTCGTCTGGCAGACCTGTTATGGTATCTCGGGCCGCGCGGTGGCAGCCGTCATGGCGGCTCATGGCGACGACCACGGCTTAGTGCTGCCGCCCCGAGTAGCGCCCGTACAAGTCGTGGTGGTCCCGATACCTTACAAGGGCAAGGAGGAAGCCGTTCAGAAGGCTGCGGAGCGGATTGGGCGCTTACTGCGCGAGGCCGGATTGCGCGTGGAAGTGGATCTTAGGCCTGATATAACGCCCGGCGAGAAGTTTTACTATTGGGAGCGACGTGGGGTGCCTGTCCGCGTGGAGGTAGGCCCCAGGGATGTGGAGAAAAACCAGGCAACACTCGTCAGACGCGATACGTTGGAGCGCATGGCGGTCCCCATGGGCCAGCTCGTTGAGGCCGTCAAGGGCCTCTTAGACCAGCTGGTGGAGGACCTGAGGAAGCGCGCCTGGGCCTGGATGCGCGAGCGTGTGAAGGCTGTGGCCAACGTGGAGGAAGCTCGCACCATCTTGGAAGAGCATGGCGGCGTGGTAGAGCTCCCCTGGTGCGGCGATGACGAATGTGGGCGCAGGATGGAAGAGGAAATTGATGCCCGTGTGCTGGGGACACCTGAGGACGAGGAGCCCGCGCCCGTCGGCCCCTGCCCGATATGTGGCCGCGAGGCCAAGACCGTGCTCAGGCTAGCGAGGACGTATTAGGCGTCCGCCACGGCCCTCATGTGCTGGCCCTGAGACGTATGTTTTAGTTAGTTTCTCAGGCCACGCTTACATGAGCTTTTTAAGGGCCTCCCGCCCCTTCATGCTCTCCTGGACGCCCAGCTCACGGGCCTTACTCGTGCAAGCCTTCACGGGTGCCTCAAGCACATCCTCAAAGGCGCGCACGCCTGAGACCATGGCTGCTGCTACACCCAAGCGTTCAGCGGCCTCCACGTTTAGGTAACCGCACATCACGAAGCCCTTCTCGGCCACTAAAAGCAATAGAGGAGGTGAGCCTGGCAGCTCGACGCGCACGCCCAAGGCCTTGCGGCCCTCTACCTCTACATGGCCCACGAGTACCGAGCCGCCCGACATGGCAGACGAATAGCCTCCGTCCGCCTTCATAAAGCGTGCGGAAACCCCCAGCCAGGCTTGGCCTAAGCCCGGCCGGCTGCCTTAACGAACTCTAAAATGACCTCTGGGCTCACGGCCGGATGTATCTTAATGTGCATCACTGTGAAATCGGTCTCAAGCTTCGTCAGTTCCTCGGCAACGGCGTTCTCCACGACTTTAACGAGCCTCTCCCTGGGTATAGAGAGCATGTTGAATATGTAGAGCTCGCTGGTCGACTCGATGGCCGTCGAGGGGTAGAAGATCAGGGCTTTCCGGGCTCTGGCGAGTCCTGCCGCGAGCGCTAGCAGGGCAAGGCCGATCAGCACGCAGGCCAGGATGTGGATAGGGCTGTAAGCGAAGGGCAAGGCGACCAGGGGCACGGCGATGTCCACTGCGAGCAAAGCGCCAGCGAGGAGGAAGAGGATCCCTAGCACCTTTGCCAACAGGGAGGCTAGGTAAGGCTTGCTGATGCCGGTCGTGAAAGTGCTCGTGGCCTTGAGGCCCAGCTTAAACGATACTTTTGTCTCCCCCTTGTCTATGGAGAACACGCCTGTCCTGTCCTCCACGTCCATTACCACCTTCCGTGTCCTCTCTACCTTCCAGATGCCCTCACGATAGCCCTCGTAAGCGCTCGTGTCGGAGACCTCGCCTTCTCTCACCAAGCCCCTGTAAGCTATGATGAACCTCTTGTTCGTGTTCACGACGTAGACATTCTTGAAGCTAGCTATTGGCTCGGCGTCGGGCCTCGGGAGTCCCGTCGCCTTATTGATATCCGTGTAGACGTCAACGGCCTCGGCCAGTATCAGGGGTCCCTCTATCTCCTCGCCCTCCGCGAGGAATTCGGAGACGAACTCACGGGTCAACTCGGCCAGGCTCTCAGACACGGGATTCCTCACCCCTGGATATCTTCGAGAGCTCTCCCCTGATGATATTGGATACCTCTAACGATATGAATTCCCCGACGGCCTGGGCTATGTCGGCCTCATAACCGCTGGCCATCAGCTTCCTCACGACTTCGTCCTGGAGGTCCACGAGCACTCTGGCCAGGTTCTGGACCCTCCTGCCCCTCTCCTCTATCCACCTGAGCTCTATCCGATGTTCGCCCCTCAGCTCATAGCTCTTAGAGATGGCCCGCCTTATCCCGACTCCCGCTTCGCCGGCTTTGTGCTGCATATTCTCACCGCGTGCTTGTGCGAGCGGTTTTTCATGCGCTATATAAGATTTAACATGGGGCAGTATCGTAAAACATGGGGGGCTTTCAGATGCATCTCGGCTGAGGGTAA
>CAZWYW010000039.1:0-12531 GCA_964638535.1 uncultured Candidatus Bathyarchaeia archaeon
CGTGAGGCTGGGCATACTCATGGCCGTGCCGGTCTCCGTGCTGTGGGCGCTGGCGTTAGAGAGGCTCTCGAGGCCCCTAGTGCGCGTCATGGAGGAAGCCGAGGAAGCTTTCGTGAGGAAGGCTCCCCACGCGGGCAAGGGGCTAGCTGGCTTTGCCTTCCCGCTCATCTTCCTGCTCACCTTCCTGTCCATGACGAGCGCCCTTGAGGCCGCTAACTCGCCCGTCACCATCGCCTCGGCCAGCCTGCCGGTCAAGTACACCTACGACGATTGGCTGGCGGCCCTAGCCTGGATGAAGGAGAACTTGCCCGAGGACGCGGTGGTGGCCTGTTGGTGGGACTACGGCTATTGGGTGCGCATCATAGCCAATAGGACCACGTTAGCCGACAACGGCACGCTCAACATGACCCAGATACAGTGGATAGCACGCATGTTCCTCTCCAACGAGACGGAGGCCCTCAAGATACTCAGGCGCATGGGGGCCACGCACGTGCTCATCTTCACGACCTTCTACACGGATGGGAGCGACGCGGGCTACGGGGACGAGAACAAGTGGCACTGGATGGCCCGTATCGCAGGCGGCCGCTGGCCGGAGTTCAAGGAAGAGAACTTCGGCGAGGCTAAGGGCGGGCGGTGGCAGTGGAATGACAGGGGCAAGGAGACCGTCATCTACAAGCTGATCCAGTACGTCAAGGTCGAGACGATAGGTGAGGTGAGGATCCCGAAGCCAGAGCTAGAGCACTTCAAGCTAGTCTACATGTCCCAGGGCCTCTCCCGTAGAGGCATATACGCCAGGGTAGCCGTGTTCGAGATTGTGTATTAAGCCGGGTAACCGCCCGGCTCAAAATATGTATTCAGGTCCCTCGGGCCCTTCTTCTCTCTTCTCCTCCTCGGCCAAGACCTCGCTCACCTCTATGTCCGAGAGCGCCCTCTCCATCTCCCTAGCTTCTTCTATGCTCTTGTCCAGCCCGCTCAAGTCGAGCTCGATGTCCAGGAGCCTGGAGAGGACGCGCAGTACGTTCTTGGCGGCCCTGGGGTCCGGCAGGTGGCCCCTCGTCTCGCCTAGGAGGCAGAGGGCCTGCATATCCATGAAGCCCGTGAGGCCGAGCAGGAGGCCAGCTATGCCCACTATGGGGCTGCCGGGCGGGCTGATGGTCGCGCCAGCCTCCACTGCCTTGTCTAACAGCTCCTTACTGGTGGAAGCACACATCACGCGTGAGCCACCCTCCTCCGTCCTATAACCCCCGACCGTGATGACCGTCTTAGCGCCGCATCTCCTGGCGAAATCTAGGACGCAGACCGCGACCTCATATTGCCCCTCGTTCGTCTGGGCCTGGCTATCGCCCACCAATAGGATGAGGTCCGGCCCCCTGTCGGGCGCCAGCCAGTAGTAGAACTCGCCCTTAGGCAGCCTTATGCGGCCATCGCCATCTACTATCACGTAATAGGGGAAGTGGGGCGAGTAGAGTTCCGCGAACTTCTCGGCCCCAAGCGCCTCTATTAAGTAACCCACGGCGAGCCGGCCCACCAGAGCCAGGCCCGGCAGGCCCTCTATGAGCACCGGTGACCTCAGCTTAACATGCTTCAGTACCCTTACCTCGGTCTTCAATACTGGCCAGCCCGGTGGTAGGAAGTAGTGTGGGATTTAAACCTAATCTAGGTGATAGAACACGGGCGCTGCTACCGCTACTCGATTAAGCAGGGGTTGATACCGGGCGGGAGGCTCTCAATCGCCTAATATTAAGTCCGTGAAAGCCCTGGGGTCAAAAGGCTTCAGGTCATCGTAGCCCTGGCCGATGCCCACGAAGAGGATGGGCTTGCCTATGGTGTAGGCCACGCTCAGGGCTGCTCCACCTCTCACGTCGGCGTCTACCTTGGTGAGCACGACGGCGTCCACGCCCACGCCCTCGTGGAAGAGTTCTGCCTGGACAGCTGCGTCATTACCGGCCAGCGCGTCCACGACGAGCACCGTGAGGTCCGGCTCGGCCACGCGCTTTATCTTGGCTAACTCAGCCATGAGATTCTTATCCGTTTGCGCGCGCCCAGCCGTATCTATTAACACGACGTCTATGCCCCTGGCGCGGGCGTGGGCTATAGCGTCATATGCCACGGCTGCCGGGTCAGCGCCATAACGGTGCCTCAGCACCCTTATGCCCAGCCTGCGGCCGTGTTCCTCGAGCTGTTCTATGGCGCCGGCCCTGAAGGTATCGCTACAGGCCAGCACGACCCTGAAGCCCCTGTCGCGTAGCAGCTTGGCCAACTTAGCGATAGTGGTCGTCTTGCCCGTGCCGTTGAAGCCCACGAAGAGCACGCTGAAGGGCTCGCCCTGCTGGCGCTTGGCCTTCACTAGGACCTCTAAATCAGGTGGCTCGCTGGCGCTGAGGACACTTAAGATGGCTTTCTTGAGCGCCTCCCTCACGAGCGCTCTTTTATCGCTCGTCCGGCTCACCTTTAAGCCCGTCAGCTCACGGGCCAGGTCAGAGCATACGGCCTCGGCCACGGAGAAAGCCACGTCGTTCTCCAAGAGCATGAGCTTGAGTTCTTCGAGCACGGGCTCTAGCTTCTCGGGGCTAAGCTCCGTCTTGGTTATCTTATCAAGGACCTTTCTCAGCCCTCTCCTCAGCCCCTCTAGCAAGTTCTGCTGCCCCCGCTAGCGCCCTTATGCGCTGCCTGCGGGCCTCTAAGGCCCTCTCCACCTCGGCTAAGCGGGATAAGTGCTCTTGTAAGGCCTTCTGGGCCTCGGCAGCTCTATCGCCTAGTATCTCCTTGGCCCTTTCCACGTCTACCTCCACGGCCACGTCGGCCCCCAGGGTTATCACAGCCCTATCCGGCTTGGCGACCCGTGCCCATACGAAGGAGCCAGCGCCCACGGGCACTAATACCTCGGCGCCCTCTTGGCCCGCGATGGCCTCGAGCGTGGTGCCAGCTGCCCTCAGCTCGGCTAGGTAGGCCTGGGTCCGCACCACCATGTCCCTCAGCGCATCGGCTACGCCCTCCAACGTCCTGACCTCTGCCAATAGCCTGGCTAACTCCTCCTCCGCCCGGATGGCCGGGGCGCGGCGTTCCTCCCCAGCCAAAGCTCAAGCCTCCTCTAGCGCTATCTTGCGCAACACGGGGTCCTCTAGTTCCTCTGGCGCGACCTCGACTACCTTCAGTATTTTTATGTGGCAGCGCTTTACCCTGTGCTTACTGCCTATCTCCATGAGCACTTTCTCCACCGCGTCCTCGGGCTTCACAGCCCTCACTTCCTTCTTGAACTTCGTCTTCCAGTTCGGCTTGTTGATCAACCCTTCCACGCGGAAGTTCCGCACCTTCACTTCGGCTTGCGCCGTGCTCACCATCCTCACCACCGTCCTAGCACTCCTTAGCGGGCTATCAGGGTTATAAAAGGCGCACGAGCCCATGTGCCCCCTGAACAATAGGTTAGGCTTCGCCAAGGCCGGGCTGGGGCACAAGAGGCTAGTAGAACTGCCCGGCGTCCTAATGATATGACGGAAGCTTAAGGCTCAGGCGACGCCCAGCCCCTTCCCTATAACGGCCATCTCGCGGCCTGTGGTCGCGAAGCCCGCTACAGCAGCCCTGCTGTTCGCTATCAAGCCGAGGGCCACCATGCGGATGCCCGAGTTCACCGTGCCTACCTCGACGGGCACCTTCAGCACGTCCTCTATGAGTTCGCGCTCGTCCGGCCTTATGTCGGGGTGGGCCAGCACGCCCTTGTTCGTGGCCCTGGCCAGGGAGCCCACGTAAGGCAGGCCGGCGATAGTGCCCCTCACGACCTCCACGCCCAAGACGTCTTCCATAACCTTCATGGTCTTCCGGCCGAACCGGGGGTGGACTATGGCCCCGCGGTCGTTGGCCAATACGAGGTTGCCGAAGGCCGTGACAGGCGTGCCGTCCATGACGCCTACTCTCACGCCCAGCTCCTCGAGCCGCTTCAGGGCCCTGAGTTCCTCGTCCATGACTATGTGGGGCACTAGTATGCCGTTGGAGTTAGCGCAGAGGAGCGGGCCCACGAGGACAGAGCCCCCTACGCTCGTCTTGATCACGGGCACGCCTAGCCACTCGCTGAGCACGGCCGCGCGGTGCTCTGGTACCTGCCTGGGCAGCACCAAGGCCTTATCAGTGGCCAAGGCGTAAACGCCCACGCAGGTGGAGCCGAAGATGCGGAAGAGGTAAACCCCCAATCCCCTCCGCGCCTCCTCAGGCGCCCTCGGCCAGGTAAACCTTGACCAGGCCGCCCTCGTACTTCTCCATGCGGACCTTGACCTTCTTCGGCGGCTTCTCTATGCCCCTTGACCAGATGTATTCATTCAGCTCGGGCGCTATCTTGACTTCCTCGGCCTTCATGTGCCTCTTAGCGAACTCCTTGATGAGCCTCACGGCCCTGGGCGCCCTCTTCTTGCGCGACGTGGCCTTGACCTTGCGTAACGGCACCACGTAGACGCGCTCCTCAATAGGTTCCTCTTCCTCACCTAAGCGGGCCGGGGCGCTCATGGCTTAATCCTCCCCCTCCTCCAGTGCCTCCACCTATGGCTGCGCCTCACGCGGCCCATGGTCTTGGCCACGACCCACATGGGCACGGGCCTGGCCCTGCGCATGGCCCTGGCGAGCCTTAACTTCTTGGCTATGGGCTTGTTCCGAGCCACTCTCACACCCTCCTTATCCTTATCTCCCGCTTCTTAGAGGCCAAGAGGGCTAGGAGGTGCTTAAGCTGTTCATCCGTGACGGGTGCCCTCAGCCTGCCAGCCTGGGCGAGCTGGATGAGGTAATCCTCCACGCGCGTGGCCAGCTCGGGCCTCACCATCTTCAGGTTAGTGAGCCTAGAGCGCGCCTCGGGCGTGAGTATCTGGCGTAAAGCGGCCTTCCTGACGGCCTGTATCTGCTGCTCCATCTCCGCCCTCCTCTGCTCCTCTAAGAGGCGTCTCTGGAGCTCTAACAACCGCCTCCGCCTCAGGGCTTCTAGCTCAGCATCATATTCTTCTGACACGCCGACGCACCTCCCTCAACCGTACTTCTTGAGCTCCGGCATGACCTTCTCCAACTCCCTCTTTATTTGCGTGGCTATCCTGTCCAATAAGCTCCTGCCCTTGGGCGTGAGGACACGCCCTATCACATGCCCTTTCTTGTCCGTGGCCTTGGCCACCAGGCCAGCGGCCTCGAGCTGTTGGAGGGCCTTCCTTATGATGGAGCCGCCGGCTTTGACGTGATGCTCCGGCCTGTGGCCCCTGTCCTTCCGGCCACCGTACATGCCCCTAAGGCGCTCCACGCCTATTGGGCCACGCATGTAGAGCTTACGGAGCAGGCTGGCGCAACGCACGTACCACCAATCCGGGTCCTGGGGCGGCCTCTGGACGTGGGGGCCGGTCTTCACAAACATAGCCCACTCAGGAGGCCGGACCTCATCTACCTCGTCCTTCAGGTATTTCGCCAACCGCTTTATCAGCAGGTCCGCTGGCACATCGTATGGCGTGGGCAACTTCCGCTCCCTCTCCCATACGGCCCCCTGCTGCCCCTATTTAACCTTCATGCCCCGCAGCCCGCGATGAGCTTATACTCCACCGTGCCGGGCCATAGGACAGACATACTTGAGCGAGAGGGGGGCGCTTTAGACGCATAGAGAAGTACGGAGGGCCTCAGGTGATCACATAATGGGCGCTTTAAGGACGAACTCGGCTCTAAAGAGCGCCCTAGTGCCCCACCTGGGGAATGGAAAATATCGGGCTCCGGCGACCCTTAAGGCCATCCGCGGGCTTCACAGGGCCTCTATGTAGCTCGGCCGCCCGCCCTCCACGCGCTCTATTATCTTCGGCACTATCCACTCAAAGCCCACGGCCATCATGTGGCAGCCGGCTAGCCGCGTGGTCTTCTTCAGCTCCTTTATCATCTCGGAGAAGATATCCACGTTCTCCTCGTAAACGGCCTGCTTGCCGCCGCGCTCCTTCGCCTTTATGATGCGCTCCTGTATCTCCTCCGGCACTTTTATGCCCGGCACATACTTGATCATGTACTTCATCATGCCCACGGACTTGAAGGGCGTGATGCCCACCAGCACGGGCACGCCCCAGCGCTCGGTCTCCTTGAGGAAGGCCTTGGCGACCTCCACATCGTAGATGCACTGCGTCTGGATGAAGTCCACGCCCAGCCCGACCTTGCGCTCTATCTTCAGCAGCTCCGGCTCCAGCGGGTCCGCGTTGGGGTTAGCCGCTATGCCCACGTGGAACTTAGGCGGGTGCTCTATCTCGTTGCCCGCGAGGTCTACGCCCTCATCCACCATGCGCCTTATCAGGTAGACGAGCGTGGTGGAGTCCAGGTCAAACACGGGCTTGGCCTGCGGGTTATCGCCCACGGCGGGGTGGTCGCCCGTCAGGGCCAACACGTTCCTTATGCCGAGCGCGTAGGCGCCTAACAAATCGGCCGTGATAGCCAGGCGGTTGCGGTCGCGACAGGTCACCTGGTAGATAGCCTCTATGCCTGTCTCACGCTGGATGAGGTAACTGGCCACCAGGGAGCTCATGTAGGCATAAGCGGTCGGGTTGTCCGTGACGTTGATGGCGATTACCCAGCCCTTTAGGGCCTTAAAGGACTCTATGATGTCTGAGATATCCGTGGTCTTGTGAGGCTCGGCCTCGCCCGTGTAAACAAAGCGGCCGGCGCGGATGTTCTTCATGAACACGCTGTAAACGGGCTTCTCGCCGGGCGCGCCCATATCCCTCACCTCCACACGCGCTCCCTGGGCTTGCTCCACGCTGACCAGTCCTTCGGCAGCCTGGGCTTCACGAAGAGGTCCAGGCGCCCCTGCTCCTTCAGGCGCTCGTAGATGAGCACCCAAGCGCAGTCCGTCTGCCACTGGGTGGCCTCGCACTTCCCGTTCGCCTGGCCGCCGCAGGGGCCATTCAAGAGGCCCTTGGCACACCTGGCTACGGGGCAGATACCACCGGTGTAGAAGAGCAGGCAATCACCACAGGCACGGCAGCGCTCGTGGAAGTTTCTCAAGCGCTCCGTCACGCCTATGAAGAGCGTGTTTAAAGCTGGCACGACGAGCTTGCCCGTCACCTCTGCCACGGCTTGGACGCCCGAGCCACAGGCCATGACGAGCACGGCATCGGCGGCTTCAAGGGCTTCCTTATGGGGCCTCACCACGTCCCTGCGCAGGAAGCGATAATCGCAGCACTCCTCTGGCACCGCCCAGCCCGTGACCTCCACGCCCCAACCGCGCAGCTTCTCGGCCATCGCTTTCACTTGCTCCTCGCCGCCCGTCTCGCACTTCGTGGCGCAGGAGCCGCAGCCGATGATGAACACCTTGCTTATGCCCTCTAGGTAACCCTTTATCTCCTCCTCCGGCTTCTGCTCCGTGATTATCACGCCTTCCCACCCGGCCCCCGGCTGACGCCGGGGCTTTAACGCTAACGGTTACTTGCGTTAACCAAGTGATTATGCGTGTGGAGGAGCTTACCAGCGCCGCTTATCTGTGCCCGTCAGAGCGGCTTGCGCTTCCTCCGCCGGTAGAGCACGAAGGTATGGCCCCTGACCTCTATGAGCTCGGCGCCCGTCCTGGCCGCGACCTCAGCTGCCACATCCTCCACCGTGCGGCTGGCCAAGAGACTGCGCTGCACCTTCACTTTCACGGCCCTGCGCGCGTCGAGCTGCCTAGAGACTTCCTCCACCAGGCCCTCTGATACACCGGCCTTCCCGACCCAGACAGTGGGCTTCTCGAGAGTCATAGCGCTGGCCAGACGCCGCTTAAAGCGCTTGGACACCAAGGCCTGTCGCTCCCATGGGCGTGCCAGGCCCTTATAACCATGACCCCCTAGGTCGAGAGATTGTGCCGTAACACGCGGACAGCGTAGTCCTTACCTACGCTCACTCCTCGCCCTGCTCCTCCGGCCCTTTATCGGTATCCTGTAGATGCCCCCGCACCTAAGGCACGTTATGACCACGTGGGGCTCGCGCCTGGGCTGGAGCCGGACGCGGCAGGTGAGGCCGGGCACTATGAAGCGCTTACAGCGCTTGCACACCAGGCGCTTATACTCACGCGGCAGCTTGACCCGCGCCCTCATGGCTATGCGTCTGGCTATCTCCACGTAGCGGTCGGCTAACTCGGGCTCGTCGTGCACGACTTGGAGCGCTAGCTCGAAGAGGCGCCTTATGCGCCTTAGGGCTATGGCCCGCTCCTTCCTGGCCTCCTCGCGCTTCTTGCTCAAGCCTGCTGGCACGTCCCGGCCAGGCTGTTAAGGCTTATCTGGCACGACAGGCCGGGGCCGGTGGTGCCTGGCTTGCCTCTCATCTTCGTGCTAGCTGAATCGGCTCTTGAGAGGGTCCCTAAGGAGCTCTGGCGCCATCCGGCTGTCGTTAAGACGGCTAGGGCTAGGCGTAAGAGGCTAGGGGCCATGCTCCTCGACCGCTCGCTACACCACCCCGCCATGAAAAACTTGCCGGACGCCGGGAAGCGCGGGAGGCCGGATATCGTGCATATCACGCTCTTAGCCGTGATGGGGAGCCCGCTGAACAAGGAAGGCCTCCTCAGGGCCTACGTGCACACCATAGATGACCACGTGATAGAAGTGGACCCCGCCACCCGGTTGCCTAAGAACTACAACCGCTTCGTGGGGCTCATAGAACAGCTCTATGAAAAAGGCCAGGTCCCGCCGGGCGGCCCGCCCCTGCTGACCATAAGGCGCGAGGGACTCGCCGAGCTCGTGGAGCGCTTAGAGCCCGATAGGGTAGTGGCCTTCACGCGTGAGGGAGAGCCCAGGACCGTTGAGGAGGTTATGAAGGGCCTGGCAGGCATGGAGAAGCCCATGATCTTAATCGGCGGTTTTGCTCACGGCCATTTCTCAGACGAAACGCTATCGCTGGCGGATGAAACAGCGTGTATAGACCCGGAGGGCCTGGAAGCCTGGGTGGTGGCCTCCAGGGCCATCTACGAGTTCGAGCGAGCTCTAGGCCTGCCCCAGAAGAGGCTCGCCAGGCTGAAGGCATGACGGGGGCCTAGCATCGGGCTTTAGCCAACACCAATCTCTCGCGCACCGAGTTTACCTCGATTATGCGGCAGCCCTCGACGCGCTTCTCGTCCCCTATCACGGACCTCAGGATAACAGCCGACCCCTCCTCCCGCGCGTATATCACGTCCTCGGCCACCACCTGCCCGTCCAAGATGACCTTGAACTCGCACATCCCGCACACCGGTGAGCCAGGCGGGCCCGGGGCACATAAGCCTGCCGGTGGCGCGCGTCAGGAGAGGGGCCTTATACCCAGGCCTAGCGCGCCCATGAGGACCTTGAGGACCCTCAGGCTCGTGTCCCTATCGTTCACGGGCGATGAGACGGCCCCAAGCAGGCAGGCCCCGTCTATCCCGGCCTCAGCGGCCATAGCTGGCAGGAGTCCCACGGGCCCTACTATACGGCCCGGGGGCATAGGCCTCGCCCCGGCTTCTAAGAAGCGCTTACCGAGTTCTTCAGAGGAGGAAGCCACGAAGACTTGGCCGGGGGAGCTAGATGCCGCGAAGCCGCCCACGCTCACCACAGCCTTGACGCCCAGCTGCTTCGCGAAGCCTACTATTTCCTCGCATACCTCGTAGTAGGCTTCCACGTCATCCTGGGGCGGTTGTGCATCGCCCGTGAGTATCACTAAGTTAGGCTCTACCTGCTCCACGGCGTAGAAGGCGTACCGGGGCAGGCGGCAGATGCCTTCCTCTACTATCACGTAGTCCGGCAGGCGAGGGGATATGAGTTCGGCGAAGAGCTTGGCATCTAACATCTGCGAGAGATAGCTGGCCACGTTCTCACCCACATTCCCGACGCCGGGGAGGCCACTCACTAGGAAAGGCTCCCTCAGGCTCGGCTTGAACAGCTGCCTCACCAGAGCCCTCTCCATGCTGGCCTGCCGTGGTGTCGGGCCTTTATAGGTGTTTCCGGCGTTAGGCCATCGGCAACTCATAACCAACTGGATTTACCTCCCCTCGTGGCCAGGCAGGCCATAGCAGCTACCACGATGACCGCTAAGGCGGCTACCATGATAGGCCAGTAAGCCAGGAGGCCCTCGATTAACCGGCTGAGCCAACCAGCCCCGCCGGGCTCAGTCAATAGGCTAGCGCGGCGCAGCTCCATCGAGAAGGCCATTCCCCAGACGCTCGACCTGACCTCGTAGAAAGTCATCAGGCCTACGTCCTCGCGTACTTCCCAGGAGGCCTCCAGGCCGAGGGCCTCGATCTCCACCAGGGCCAGGCCGCTGGACCGCCTGATAGTAGCTACTGAACCATTCAGGGCTGAGAAAGCATCCCAGAAGTCTTCCCCGGCTGGCCAGAAAGGCCATAACATATCGGTGCTGGCGTTCTCGGCTATAAGGTGCCCGTTTAAGTAGATATCACATCTCGGCCACTCCACGTAGAAGGCCAATTCACCGCTGGGCTGCTTCACCTCTGACAGGTAAGAACCCACTAACACGAATCTCAGCTCATCGCCGGCTGAGACAGTGTGTCCGTAAAGGCTTGCGTTCCCCTCGGCCTTAACAACCTCGTAAATGGCCCAGTCCCCCGGCTTAGCGCCCAGGTGGTAAGTGGCTGGCCCGGGAGCACCGGCTCGGGCCCCTATCGGGGTTAGGGAAGTTAGCAGGAGCAGTAGCGCCAGCAGCGCCGGCTGATATCTCACGTCTAGGGCACCTGGCCTGCTGAGGCTGCTAGCGCCTTAATTCCTTTTTGTCCACGCACTTGCCCGAACGCTTTATTTGCCGGCTGTGTGGCTTAAGTCGGCGTCAGGCATGTTCAGCGAGGTAAGCGTGAGGCTCCTCTTGGACGGGCGATTCACGCTCCCCAAGGCCTTCTTGGTATACGGCAAGTATTTCGGCGAGGTCTACGAGGCAGCCCTCAAGCCCCTGTTAATCATCTCGGAGGGCGAGAAGATACTCGTGGACACGGGCATAGGGCAGCTGCCGGAGAAACACGCGCGCTTCCACAAGATCATACGTAAGCCGGGCGAGGGTCTAGAGGCTCAGCTCAAGGCCTTAGGCATACGGCCTGAGGAGATAGATATCGTGGTGAACACACACCTCCACTTCGACCACTGCGGCAATAACGCGCTCTTCAAGAACGCGAAGTTCTACGTGCAGGTGGGGGAGCTACGTTACGCATACGCGCCAGATAGGTTCATGAAGAACGCTTACGTCCGCGAGTTCTTCGACCTAGAAGTTGATTATGTGCCCGTCAGGGGCCGCTACAAACTCACGGAGCACGTGACCCTCATCCCCACGCCCGGCCACACACCGGGCCACCAGTCGGTGGTCGTGGAGCTGCCCGACGGGCGAAACGTAGTTTACTGTGGCGATGCGGCCACGCTCAGGGAGTGCATCGAGCGCAGGAATATCCCGGGTGTGCTCTGGCGCTCGGACGCGGCGCTCAGGTCCATAGATAAGCTGAGGGCCATAAAGAACGCCATCTACGTCTACGCACACGACAACGAGCAGCTCGAGCTGGTGCTCCCATAAAGGGCCAGCGCCCCCAACCACATTTATATAATAACATGTCCCATTCACATGCCGTGAGGGGGAATAACATGATAGTGAGGGCAAAATGCCCCTCCTGCGGCCAAGTAGAGGAGTACACCCCAGATGAAGATGACCTCAGGACCGCGGCCGAGAAAGGCCTAGCTTCCATCTCCTTCTACCACGGGGACCACGTGTTTGTGATCTTCTTCGATACTAATGGTTTCGTCAGAAGGTCAACGGCCATAAAGACCGCTAGGCCGGGCGGGGAGGCCCTTAAGCCTATGTGCTTCAGTGACCTTTGCTCCCTGCTCGGGAAGGAGCGCTTAGCTCTCCTGCTCGCGGCCCTCCTGCCCGGCGGCCGGGCTATCTTAGCTTCCTCCTCGCCTGATCTAGCAAAGAGCATCTACCTTGCTGTGAGACGGCTCTTAGGCCAGGTAAAGCTATCCGCCGAACTGGTGGAGAACGCTGATGCCCTGGCCAGCATAGCTGAGAAGCCAGGGAACACCGTCTTCTTGACGAACCGCGCCTCCCTGACGGGCATTGGCCAACTCCCGGGCGATGTACTAGCCCTGGACTTGGAGGTGCCTCTCAAGCTCGGTAAAGAAGAGAAGAAAGGGCTGAAGGCCCTCCTGAAGGCCATAGATGAGGCTTCCAAGTTTAAGGACGAGGCTGCTAAGGAGTCTTTCTTCAAGAACAAGCTGGCCGGGCTCAGGGAGCTCTTAGATAAGGCCGCTAAACTGCTGAACGAGACCGGCACCTTTAGCGAGCGGGTGCTTAAGCGCGAACTCGGCCGGGAGGTGCCCTCGGAGGAGCTTGACTTCGTGTTCTTCGCGCTCAAGAGGTTTACCGGCACGAACGCGGCTAAACGGGCAGCTCAGGGCGTTAGGGAGTTCGCCCTCTGACCGCCACCTTTATGAGTTCCCGAGGCCCGCGAGAGCGGCGCGAGGGAAGGCACTTGACGGGCATCAGCGTGGATAAGGCCAGGAGGTACGCCACCATCAGCCGTGAGGCAGCCCATGAGGGCGTGGTAAATCTTAACCCGATACAGAGGGG
>CAZWYW010000040.1:0-7477 GCA_964638535.1 uncultured Candidatus Bathyarchaeia archaeon
AGCACGCCAAGCAGATACTCGGGCACATAGAGGCCAGGCTCAAGGAGCTTGAGGGCGAGTTAAGGACCTTTGGCGTGCTCATGCCAGACGGGGCGGGCAAACGCCCTAGGTGGCCTCGACCACCAAGGAAGCGACTACCTAAGAATTGGCTACTTGATGAAGCATCTGAGGGTCCTAGACGACCAACATGGGTCTACTGGCGTAAGAGGAACGCCACATACTGGCGTGTGAGGAGCTTTGTGATCGAGGCGCTTGAGAAGAACTCGCTGAGGAGTCACTGTGAGTACGCCAGGGAGAAAGGCGCGTTATGTCTCCTCGATGTCATACACGCCCTGAGGCTGCCTGAGGCTAACTATGCTAGGCTTCAGATCACGGCCAAGAGAGCTGTCGAGGACCTGGTGGAGCTAGGCGTGCTACGCATAATATGCGTCTGCGGAGACAGAGAGATCGGCTTTGTTCTGATCTCAAGAGCGTCACAAAAAAGCCCTCAGCACGTAGTCCTCATGCCTGACAGGAGGGGAGTATGATGGGGCTGAGATCTACAATCCTAGAACTACTACGGTCTAGGGGGCCGCTCACGGCCAAGCAAATATGCAGGATTTTAAATGGTCGCGACCGCTGTCCTCTGGAATACAATCCAAAAACTGGCTGGATGGATAGACAATGCCATAAGTGCACAATACCATTTTCCAAAGTTTATAGTGCTCTGAAATGGCTAGAACGTTCTGGTCTAGTCATAAGCTGGTATGCTGAGGTAGTTGAGGATTACCCTGGCGGTCAGAAAAACTACAGCAGCGAACTCTACAGGCTATTCGATGCTCGCGACCACTGGCACCCTGAAGTCCTCGGGCCAGGGTATCACGACCATAAGCCCTATGCCGCTCAGAACTCGCGACCAATAGATCTCCAAGCTCGCGACCAAAGCATATCCAACTCTGTTGGCCGTGAGCCCGGCATTATATTATATGCTCCAGGCTCACGACCAAAGCATGTAAAAACGGCGCCCGGTGGTCGCGACCAAGAGCACGCCCAGAATGGTGCTGGCGTGCACTTGCACGTGCAAGGTCGCGACCACGAGAGCAAGCAGAGTAGCATGTGCATGAGGTGAGAACCATGCAATGCAAGGAGAAGACATATCTTCTCATTAAACGGCCCGGAGAAACCCAGGAGTATAATACAAGGTTTGGTGATAAGGTGATTTTAGACACAAACTCTAACTCATTAGATGTCGTATTCGATGCTCAAGCGTATAATGATTGGCTAGCTGAAAAGGTCAGGATGACGGTCTATATTCCTCGCTGGCTTCGTCACTCTCTCATTCAGTATATAGAGACAAAGTACGGTGGTGATGTACCACATGGCGCTCTGAGTGAAGCTGTAACGGAACTCCTGGCTGAGGCTCTAGCACGTGCTAGCTCACGGCCAAAAGATAACAAGCGTGTTGGTCGCGACCAGAACCGGGAGGAGTGCGAGCGCATCTTAGCCATGCTCAAGACATTCATAGTACCAGGAATACAACCCGGAAGCCAGATCTCATTTACACTACTAGCCCGAGCCATAACACTAGCCAGGGGAAGAAAGGAAACCAAGCACGGTCTCGGCATAAAGGCAGATCCCAGGACCATCAAGAGGTGGATCGGGCGACTCAAAGAGCTAGGCTACATCGCAGAAACGGAGACAAGCACGTATGCTATCCTCTGGGTCCCAGATGAAGAGAGGTGCCGGGAGCTCCTAGGCGACCTCTGGCACCTCGCTCAGAGGTGATCTGGCATGAGACTGCTGATAATAGGCTTGGATGGCTTGGATGCCCGCTACGTGGAGAGATGGTCGCTCAGGGGGCTCCAGCAGGACTACTGGGGCCAGCACTACGTGGGCTTCCTGAAGAAGCTCTACACTCCCATCCTCTGGTCCTGCTTCCTCACGGGTCTCAACGTGGAGGAGCACGGCTACGATTTAGAGCGCCTCAGGTATAAGAGGGGGGAAGACGCACTACCGCCCATCGTCAGGCCCTTTTACGCGCTCAGGAAGAAACTGTTGCCTAGCCATGTAAAGCTCGGCATACGGTGGTTCCTCGCTAAGCTTAGGGTGACTAGGCGCTGCCCGCCGAGCAACATGCCGTCCGGTCTCAGGAGACGTAGCTTCCTAGAGGTTTTCAAGTCCTCGGGGCTGCACGTCCAAGCCCTTGAAGTTCCAGGTTACAACGAACAATGGAATGAATACTTCAGGACCGCTTGTGATGTCTTCTTCACGGCCCCGCTCTCGGCCCGCTTGCGCGTGATGAACTACTGCATCCGGGAGTGCGAGAGACGCGTTTCCCTGGCAGTAAAGGCCTTGAGCAAGCGAAAGAGGCCGGATGTGCTAATGGTTTACTTCCCCATGCCCGATATAGCGCACCACTTGCTCCTCAAGGGCATTCGGGCCATCAGGGAACTCCACCGCGCTTACTGGCTGGCCGAGCGCTGGGTTGAGACCATCAAGGAGATGGCTGGGCCAGATTACATCTGCCTCATAGTGAGCGACCACGGCTTCGAGCGAGCGGAGAAGACGCACTCGGACTATGGCTTCTGGAGCCTTAACGTGGAACCCCCCTTCAGGCCCGAGAGGATAACGGACTTCTATCGGCTCATCATGGAGTTGGCCGCGAGACTCAGGTTGAGACTGGGGTGATACGTGTGGCTTGGCTCTGGCATCCTGGCCAGGAAGCTCCGCATATCAGACGAGCTGGCGCGGGCCCTAATCGAGCACATGGTCGAGCGGGGCGACCTCGTCCAGGACGAGACAGGGCTCCTCAGGCTGAGACCGGGGTGATCTGGCCGTGAGCCCTAGGAGAGGGCGTTACGGAAACGATTGGGTGGAGGTCAAGGAGAAAATCGTCCGCGTGCGTAGGGGGCACACGTGCCGTATCTGCGGCCGCCCCATCCTCAAGGGCCAACTGGCCCGGGTCATAATCTACGTGGCGTGGCGCTGCGTGGGCTACTCCCCGGACGGATACGAGCGCGAACCCGCCCATCTGAAGTACCCCATCTTCAGGCGCGAATATGAACACTATCCCGAGTGTCCCAAGCCGAAGAAGTATGTGCAGACCACGCTCCCGGGGGCGATAGCATGACCCTGAAGTCTCGCATGTTTGAATGCGTAACACGCACGTGGAACCCCATAACGGGCTGTCTCCACGGTTGCGTGTATTGCTGGGCGAGGGCTCTGGCTGAGGGACGCCTCAAGAACAAGCGGAAGTATGCTCAGCACGGCTTTAAGCCAGCTTTTCACCCGCACGAGCTCAAGCGCACGTTCCAGCCTGGCGAGCTAGTCTTCGTGGCCGATATGGGCGATATGTGGGGCCGCTGGGTCCCGAGCGAGTGGATTAGGGCTGTGCTAGAGCACATCGCGAGGTTCCCTGAAACCACGTTCCTGTTCCTGACGAAGAACCCGGCCCGCTACTTGGAGTTCTTGTCCGAGATGCTCTCAAACGTGATGCTCGGGGCCACGATAGAAACCGACAGCGACCTCATAGGCACGGCTGTCTCAGGAGCTCCACCACCCAGCCAGCGGTTCAGGGCCATGAAGCGTATCACAGGCCCACCCAAGGTAATCAGCGTAGAGCCCGTGCTTGACTTCGATCTAGACCGTTTCGCGGATCTCATCCTCTACGCGGGCCCGAGCATCGTGTTCATCGGCTATGATAACTACGGCCACAGGCTCCCCGAGCCCCCGCGAGCTAAGGTCCTAGCCCTAGCCCACGAGCTTGAGTATGTCGGAATAGATGTGCGTCTCAAGACCATCCGGCCCGCATGGTGGGAGCAATGACCCGTTCTCGTGAGAACCCCTATCTGCCGCCTTGGTATCCTCTCTTGCTCGACATCATACGTGAGGCGCTCAAGAGGGTCGAGATGAATGCCAAGGCCAAGCGTAGAACTGACGCCCGAGGAGAGGGCTCTTCTTGACGCTTTCTGTGCCGACAGGCTTTCTTCTCCTAAGACTTGGAAGCGATACGCCACGTTATTGCGCACTTTCAGGGCCGTAACGGGCTCCTCGCTCCTCGGGGCCTCGGCGGATGACGTGAGACGGTGGTATGAGGCTGTCGTGAAGAAGCGTAAGGTGAGCACCGTCCTGTCCAACGCCATCAAGCTCAGGGCCCTCTACGCTTTCTGGCTCAAAACGCAAGGGTTGAGCGAGCATGAGGCCGAGCTTAAGGCGCGTGAGATTTTCTCCCCCGTGCCATTTCGGCACTTGTCGGATAAGGAGCGTAAGGAGCTCAGGCTCCGGGACAAGATCATCACGCCCGAGGAACTCGACAAGTTGCTCAGGGCGACCGAGCACCCGAGGCTCAAGGCTCTCATAGCCGTGGCCTATGAGACGGGGGCCCGCCCCCACGAGCTCCTCTCGCTACGCTTGAGGGATGTGGTCTTCCGGGATCGCTACGCATTACTGAAAGTTTCAGGTAAGACGGGCGAGAGGGCTGTTCCCATCATTCACTCGCTCCCTTACCTGACCGCTTGGCTGAACGTGCACCCGGCCCGTGAGGACCCCGAGGCCCCGTTGTTCTGCGTGGTCTGGCGGGGCCGCATCAAGCCCATCACGTCCGACGCATTCAGCAAGGCACTAAGGGAGCTCAGCAAGCGGGCTGGCCTGTCGAGGCGCATTCACCCCTACATGTTCAGGCACACACGTCTGACGGAACTCGCGGCTAAGGGCTTGGGCGAGTATCAGATGAAGCAGCTTGCTGGCTGGACGCCAGGCTCCCGCATGGCTGACCGCTACATCCGCCTCGGCCAACACGCTGGCATCAGGGCGGTCCTGGTCCTCGAGGGTGTTGAGGAGCCAGGAGAGGTTGAGCGTCCGAGACCTGTTCTTCGCACGGCCCGGTGCCCAAGGTGCGGCTATGAGAACATGAGCGATGCCCTCTACTGTGCCCGGTGCGGCTTCAGCTTGCGTGAGGAAGCGGCCCTCGAGGCCATGAGTGCTGATGAACTCCTCGCCAAGCTATTGGCCCGGCCTGACGTGCGTGAGACGCTCATTCGGGCCATCCAGGAGATGGTCGAGCGTGGGGAGATTAGGCTCCGTAAGGGCTCCGAACGTGTTTTTGGTGCCGAGGGCGGGAAGCGGAAAAACGTCAGGAGCCGTGAATAGTCTCACCCTACTCACCGTAGGAGAGGTAGGTTTAAGACCCCTAAATCCTACTTCTCACACGGGGAGAAGGTGGTATTCACATGCCCGGTCTGCGACCGGAAGTTCGCTAGCTTTGAGAGCTACATGGAGCATCAGATGCTGGGCCTATGTGCCCCCTCGGCTGGCGTCCTGAGGTGCCCCAAGTGCGGGCGCCGCTTCCGCTCCCTGAAAAAGGCCTACTTCCACATGTTCTTCTGCGGCGTCCAGGTACTCGAGGAGCTGGGCCCCAACGGCGTCTTCATACGCACCCGCGATGAGATAAGAAAAGCCTTATATGCCGGGAGCATGGACAAGCTACCGTGATGCCCGATATGACGGGCTTCCCCGACCGTCGGGCGAGGTGAGTTCTCCCACATGGCTAGGCTATCCCTTGCCGTGATAGCTGCCCTACTGGCCGGCATCGTGCTCACGTCCGGCTTCTCGGCTCTCGCCGCCCTGGCCCCGCCGGCTTTCGCGGTCGATATAGACCACCCGCGGGCCTATGTGTACGGCACGGTCGAGAAGAGCGTTATGTTCGCCCAGAGCATCTGGCGCTGGGAGGACTCCGAGGGCGTAGACCACTACTTGCCCTTTGAGCCAGCGCCTAACGAGAACTACACGATAGATGCGTGGTTCATTGCGTTCGAGAAGCAGATGGAGAACGATACGTTCACGTTCAGCGGCTCTGCAAGCGATGAGTGGGCTAAACAGCTTGACAGCTATGGCATGAACACGTGGTATATCAAAAACGTACTAGATGATCAGACGCTGAATGGTGAAACTACAACGCTGGACGCTGCGTTGGCAATTCCCGTTGACACGACAACACACGTGCTATGTGCTATGAAGCTACTTACATCTGACCCGCCCGGAGCGGTGGCTACTCTTGTTTTAACACTGACCAGCGGCACGACCACATACGCGCTGCGCGTTGAGTTGCATGATGGCGTAACACGTGGTAGCACAAACACTATCTGGCACGCAGATTGGAGCCCGCCAGCCGCCAGCTTCCAAATCGGCTGCGACCCCGGCGATGCTTGCCTTGTGTGCTTAAACATCGAACAGATATTCAACCAGATAAGCGGCTTGGAGGTGGACATAGATAGCGTCACCAAGCTAAAGCTAACGCTTTACACTCCAAACAGCACGACAACAACGAGTGAGGTCGCCGAAGCATACTTCAGGTTCGCGTTCTTCACGAGCACCTCGGTGTACATTAACAGCAAGGACTACGGACTCCTGAACACCACGTTAGGCACGACCATAAACATCCCGACCAGTACGGGTGATGTACTGAACATATACGGTGCTGAGGCTACACACGCGTACAAGGTCACCATACCGTTTATCTACGAGGACGAAGACTACAGCATCGAGACCAGTGCTGACGAATTCAGCATGAGCTACACCTGGCAGTTCCAGCTTCCTGACGACGCTAACGCCGGCTCCTTCACCTCCACGGGCCTCAACATCACGTTGAACAAGGACCCGGACGCCTGGGATTACCTCTACGTGAACGGCGCGGACTACCTGGGCCAGATACTGAATCACAAGGCCGGCGAGGACGTAACGCTCCTCACGGGCCTCACGCCGGGCACCATCTACACGGTACAGGCCAAGGTCCGCTACACGGCCGAGGAGTGGGATGCCCTCACGGCCGCGCCCAGCTTCTGGATGAACCCCGTCGGCTGGCTGGCCTACCACTGGTGGTCGCTGCTCGCGGCCATAGCCAGCGTCCTCGGCCTGGTCGGCACGGCCAGCTGGGCCCGCTCTAAGGCCCGCCGCTACAAGATGCCTAGGCGGTGATCGCACATGACCCAGACCAGGCGCTATCGCAGGAGAACCCGCCGGCACAAGAGGAAGTACGCTAAGGCTCGCAAGGCCATGAAGCTCGCGGCCAAGCTCCTCAGGACCGGCAAGGCTAGGACGCGCTCCAGTGCCTTACGTAAGGCCTGGGCGATGGTGAAGTGACCATGCCCAAGTACCTGAGGCGCCTGCGCGATAAGGACGTCGGCCGCCTGGACCTGAGCCTAGTGGCCGGCGGGGCCTTCGCTGTCGGCACCGGCCTCATCATCGCTAAGCTCGCTGGCTACATCACCATCGGCAGCCTGGTGCCCTGGCTGTTCATAGGGGCCGGGGCCATCACGCTCCTGGTGGACGCCCTGAGGACCAGGAAGCGCCGGCGCTAGGGCACCCCGCCCGCCTCCTTTAACAGCCCCCGAGGTGACGCCGCCCATGCCCAGCATCCTGACGGGCCTCGGCTCCGTGCTGGCAGCGCTCCAGATCCTGGCGCTGGCCTGCGTGGCTGCCTTCCTCGCCATGAACCCCCTCG
>CAZWYW010000040.1:7487-12136 GCA_964638535.1 uncultured Candidatus Bathyarchaeia archaeon
GCGGCTGGCGGCGCCTTCATCATAAAGGCCTTGGTGGTCATCGTTCAGATCATATTCGCTGGCATCTACTGGCTCGCCATGAACTTCGTGACGCTGATAGCCAACGCCTTCATAGCCATCGCTAACCTCATCATCGCGGCCATTAACGGTCTCGTACACGCGCTCATCAGCTGGCTCCCAGATTGGCTCGAGAAGTACTTCGAGTGGACCGAGATCCCCTTGCTGAACTACCTCAGCACGAGCGACATCCCCAGTTCCATTTACCAGGTCCTAGAGGACCTGGGCCTCAGCTGGAACGCCGTGACCGTGAGCATCAACGAATACTGGTGGGGTGTCCAGGAACACGCTCCCTGGAGCTACGCGGCTGGTGCAGCTGCTGGCGCAGCTACGACCATAGTGGGTTACGTGACGCCCCCGGGTAGCTCCCGGGGCGGGGGCTCTAAGAGCGGGAAGTACGTAGTGAGAAAATGAAGCCCAAGCGCGACAAGAAGCGCCGCCGTCGCTGGCACATCACGATATTCGGCATCGGCGTGAGCATCCCCCTTCTCCTCCTCTTCATCAGCCAAGCCGTGAACACCCTCGCTGACGTGGCCGGCCTTCTGCTGGGCTGGCAAGCACCTGGCTGGCTCATAGGCATCACGAGCCTCCTCTTCATCGCCGCCTTCGTCCTCTCGCACCTTGGCGGGCGGGGTGAGTAGCCCTGGTCGGCCTCCTGTCCCAAATCCTTTCTTTTTTGACCTCTAAGGCCGGTTATATCATGGCAGCAGCTCTAGGAGCCCTTATTTACGAGCTTACCAAGACTGGCGCTAAGAAAGCCGCCAAGTACGTGGCCCGTAACAAGCCCAAGGCTGGCCTGGGCCTGGCACTCGGCCTGGCCTTGGGCATAGGCATCTGGCTCCTCTTAGTGGGTGTCTGACATGGCAGAAGCTCCCGAGGCCCGGGCTGGTCGTGAGCACCGGCTGCCTAGGATCCCCAAGTGGGCCCTCGTGACAGCCCTCATCCTCCTAGGCCTCATAGCCCTAGGCGCCATAGCTCCAGCCCTCAGCCAACTCCAGCACGTGAAGATCAGGCTGTCGCCCATACCTCCCGAGTACCAGGAGATCATGAGGCCCCGCAGGGGCTTCTACATGGGCCGGGTGGCCGGCGACGTCCTGGTCTTTGTGTTCTACGAGCATCCCCAGTACGGCCTCTACCCCGTGCTGGACGGGGACCTCGTGCCCACTAATGAGCTGATCTTCTACCTCTTCAGCTGGCACGACCACGAGACCCGCATCGTCCTCGACGAGTACATCCTCGAGGTCAGGGTCCAGGGGAACACAACGGTCGAGCTAAAGCTGGACGAGCGCACGTACGAGGAGAGCATCTACCTGCCTGCCCGGCGCTTCGTCAGCCTGACGGTCCAGCTGGCTGAGGCAAAGGTCGAGAAGCGCCTGGATGTCTACGTGCAGGGCAGCCTCATCATGCGCCTCAGGCACAAGACCTTCCCGGCCTTCACCGGCGTGGGCTTCTACACGCTCGGCAGCCTCGAGAAGGACCGCGCCGCCTTCATAGGCCTCGCGGCCACCGTCTGCCTTATCGCCCTGGCCTTCAGCCGGGCCACCATCTCGCGCGTGAAATACGTGCCCGACATCCCCCGCTGGCTAGAGGTGGGCCTATTCTTCGCTGGCTTGGCAGCCATAGGCGCCGCCTGGTGGCTCATCACGTATTTCGCCCTCATAAGGGCCCTACACTTGCTCATCCCCGTCGGCATAGTGGCTTACTTCTACGGCCTTTACCTCATGCGGCAGAAGCCCGTGGACTTCTACCTCACGCGCATGCACGTCGGTGCCGGCCAGCCGCGCAAGGACATCGAGATCAAGTCCGTCGTCCGCAAGAGATTGGAGAACGTCTGGGAGCTGGCGCCGGAGACCTGGCGTGAGTTCTTTAAGTTCATGCTGGGCCACCGGCGTCTCTTAAAGCTCAGGACGGCCGACGGCCGCGAGCCCCTATGGTACATCGATCTCGGAGACGGCGATCGCGAGTACATCTTCCAGGACATGGAGGAGGACGAGCACGGCGATCTGGTCGTGACCGTAGCTCCTCTACATGCCCTAGACGTCGAGCGCTGGACCTACATGAGGCTGGGCGTCGAGGACCTCGCCCGCGACAAGGAGACCCTGAGGCGCCAGCTTCACGAGGTGCGTGCCCGCATGGAGCTTGAGATCGACAGGCGCACCCAGGAGAACATCCGCTACTACTGGGAGCTACGCCGCCGCAGCTTCCTGGGCCGCAGAGGACCCGTGCCTCCCGCCCTACCGGCTGAAGCTGGCCGTGAGGCCGAGGCCCAGGCCCCCCAGCCAGAGACCCAGCCCGAGCAAGCTGGAGAGGCAGGTGAGGCTAGCTCATGAGCGAGCCCTGGGAGCTAGGCCGGGCGCTGATAGTCAGCCGCCGCAAGGACCACTTCGACCAGGCCTTAACGAACGAGGACTACGTGGACCTCTACGGCTTCTGCCTCTACTTCGGCCTCCTAGACATCCCCGAGGTCCAGGAGGACCTCGCTAAGGCCAGGATGCTGGCCGAGCTTAGGACGCTCGTGAACAGCTCCGAGATCACGCGGATCTTCGCAGCCCTGCCCGAGGAAGTAGCGGCTGCCATACTGAGCATCCTGGTGAGGCCCGGGCCTAGGAGCCTCGAGGAAGTCATCAGGCAGCTCAAGCGCCAGGCCCAGGCCCGCCAGGGCCGGGCTCCCCGGACCCAGGGCTCTCGGCCGTGAGCTGAGGACCCTGGGCCGGATGGGGGCCTCGAGGCCCCCGAGGTCAGGAGGTCGGGAGCATGGGTAGGTCCAGGAAGGGGAGCCGGGATAGGGGGCTGTTCAGGCCACCGCGCTGGAAGAAGTACGCCCGCATCGTGACCTTCAAGGACCCCAAGTCGGCCCGCAAGGCCGCGAAAAAGCTCCTCGACAAGCTAGAGGGGGTGAAGTCTCATGCCTAAAGGCTGGGACAGAGGCATCCCCTACGAGCAGATCCGCGAGAAGCTGCTGACGCTGATAGACATCGCTAAGCGACAGGCAGCTATGGGCTACAAGCGAGCTAGGAAGCGCCTCGCCAACCTCTACGTGCTTCTCACTCAGCTCGATAACGCCAGCCGTGTCTCCGAGGCCTTCGAGGCCTATCTGCGCTTCCTGGAGACAGGGGAGCGAGAGGTAGAGGTCCGCGTCAGGAAACAGAGGAAGGACCCTGAGTTCAGGGTGATCATGATCCCCCCAGAGGTTCCCGAGCCCCCTGAAGCCCCCAAGCCCGCGAGTCTCGCGGCCGTAAAGATGTTCGCCCAGAGCATCGGCCTGAACACGCACACGCTGCGTTATGCCAGGATCACACACATGGCCCGCGTGGGCATCCACCCAGCCGTGATAGGCCGGGTAACAGAGCACAGGAACCTCAACCTGCTGATACGCTACATCCAGAAGGAAGAAGCCCGGAGAACACTCAGGAGGTTGATCTTCGGTGCTGAGACTGGCTAGGAGCTTCCCCAAGGTCTTGGAGAAGGTCCTCATCCGAAACCCGCGCCAGGGCGGGAAGCTAATGATCGTGTACGGCGAGCAGGGCTCAGGCAAGACGACGATCTTGGAGACAATCGCTTGGGCCGTGAAGCTCCTCTACCCCGAGGAGATCGTCATGTGGAGAGGCCAGAAGTCATGCATGTGGGCAGACTTCCTGGCGACAGACCTGCCTGTCCGCGTCATCTACTCGGGCCCGGAGCCGATCTTCGTGGACGCCTGGACCGGCCGCCCGGCCAAGCTCGATATCGAGCTTGTAGGGCCCATTTCGCCTAGCGAGATGCTAGATGCCTGCGATAGCGATTACGTGAACGTCATATACATATATACCGAAGGACCTAAAGGACCTATTGACTTCGCGACCAAATGGCTGGACCTGCTGAGGGCTCTAGAGGAGCAGCCACATGGCTGGGTATCGCTGCTATTTGACGAGGTAGAGGATCTCGCGCCAGCGAACCCGAAGGGCACCCTTTGGTCCTTGGTCGAGGAGATCGCCCAGACCGTTAAGGAGTTCAGGAAGAACTGGGTCAGCTTCTATGCTGCAACCCAGAACTACTTTGACGTCGATTATCGCCTCAGAGGCAAGATGCAGTTCCGCATGTACCTGAAGGGGGCCGTAGCTCCTCCCCGCTCTCGCGTCTGGCAGAGGGCCATAGACAGCCTGAGCCTAGGCGAGGGCTGGCTTGAGGGCGGCAAGTACGAGTTCTTCGTCTTCGCTGAGTTCCCGCACGGTCCTGAGCTTAAGGTCCTCAACTACCGGTGAGCGCCTCCCTTCCTCTCAAACAAAAACTTATCTTAGGGCCCACGTAAGGTAAGGACTTCGCGGCCATTTCCCACATCAACCGAGCAGCCCGACTGGTCCATAGAAAGAACTAAAGAAGGGAGCAAGGAGAGGGGGAACGCCAATCTACCGCGTGTATCGGATCTTATCCATCCATTACAGGGCCAACTTGACCGACGAACAACACGCCCGGGAGAGTCAGGTGAATGTAAAGCGTTTAGAGCGCAAAGTCGAGTTTTCTTGACTAGATTACATTCACTCTAGTCCCCCTCGGGCTACTTGGATATACTTGGCGGGCGGGTTTTATAAGGCGCGTCATGAGGACCGAGCCAC
>CAZWYW010000041.1:0-11189 GCA_964638535.1 uncultured Candidatus Bathyarchaeia archaeon
TCAAGACGGAGCGTGGGACCCTGGCACCCCTCCCTCGTACTACCCCGTCGCCGGGAGTTCCTTCGGGAGGGGTATCCTTCCGGGCCCCACACGCTTGTCGCCGCCTGGTTTCAGGCTCTTTTCACCCCCCTTCCGGTAGGGGCCCCCTGGAGTTGTCAAGTCTCCAGGGCTCGCTCCTCCGCGGGGATCAAGAAGGGGATCCTCACAGGCATCCCCCAGAGCGCGAACGACCACACAAGCGCGCTCACACGCCCCTCTGCGGAGCGAGGAACGCTTGAGCTCTTAGGGTCTGAGGTCAGATAGGAGGTCATAAGATCAGATAGCCCATTAGCAAGGTCTGACCACCCCAAGGTGGTCATGAGAGCGTGTGTGACAGCCTAGAGCTATGTTAGATAATGATGGCGTAAGCGTATGACGTTTAAGATGCTTGAGATAGATCAAGGCGTGTTATGGTGAACTCTCGTCCCCAGGAGGCCCCTATTTCCGGGGTACTTTTCAGCTTTCCGTCACCGTACTGGTGCGCTATCGGTCTCGGGACGTATTTAGCCTTGGAGGTTGGTGCCCCCCAACTTCCCGCACCAGATCCAAGGTGCGGTACTCTGGTCCCGGCCGGAGCCCACCGGGCTTACGCCTACGGGGCTATCACCCTCTCTGGCGGGCCTTTCCAGGCCACTTCGGCTTCGCCCAGGAGGGCTCCTGGGCGGCTCGCGCCGCCCTGGCCGGGACCCCTTAACCCCACATCCCCCCGGGGGTTTCCCCCAGGGGTTTGGTTTGGGCTCCTCCCCTTTCGCTCGCCGCTACTCGGGGAATCCCATTTTTGGTTTCTTTTCCTCCCCCTACTTGGATGCTTCCTTTCGGGGGGTTCCCGCTCCCTGCCGGGAGCGCCCGGATAAGCCCGAAGGCCTATCCGGGCAGGAGGTCCCATTCGGGGATCCCCGGATCCACGCCTGCACGCGGCTACCCGGGGCTTATCGCAGCCTGCCACGCCCTTCGTCGGCGCCCGAGCCGAGCCATCCACCAGGCGGCTTGGCGTGCTGGGCCTACTCCGGAACCCACCTCGGGTGCTACCCGCGGCCTCTGCGTGGCGATCATGGTGAGCGTGAGCTGGGGTAGGCTCACGCTCCTACGCCCTTCACCCCACGAGCCTAGATGCTCGGGGGCTGCATCCAGCCCGAGCTTAGGAGGACAGGGGGAGGGCTATAAGGCTTTCGCTTAGGCTTAACGCATATGCGAATGGACGTGCTCGATGCCCGAGCGGCTGTTGACCAGCGCTCACTTATATTGCGGGCAACAGGCCTAAGCGCTAGAGGGAGGGCACGTGGATAGAACGGAATTCGAGCGCTGGATGGAGAGCGCCAAAAGGACGTTAGCCTCGGCGAGGCATGACCTAACGGCTAGCTCTTACAATTGGGCTTGCTTTAAGGCCCACCAGGCGGCTGAGAAAGCCGTTAAAGCGGTCCTGTGGGGGCTGGGCTACCCTAGGATCGGGCACTCCTTGAACATGCTCCTAAGGCACGCCGAGGCGCTCGGGATAGATGTGCCCAGGGACGTGAGTGGCGCGGCCCTGAGGCTAGACAAATACTACACTATCACGCGGTGCCCCGACGCATGGGCGGATGGAATACCTGAGGATTACTTTGATCGCCATGAAGCCGAAGACGCTATTAGATATGCGGAGACCATAATGCGGTGGGCTGGTGAGATATGGCAAGAGCTATCGAGGAGCGCTTGAGAGCACGTGAGAGGGCTATCCAGTTAGCTAAGTCGCTCGCCGAGTGCGCCAGAGAGAGGCTAGGCCCGATAACGGTTATCTTAGTGGGCTCCTACGCCCGCGGGGACTTCAACGAGTGGAGCGGGGTGGACGTGCTCATCGTGGCCCGCGAGGGCAGCTTACCGGTTAACCCGCTGAGGCGCTGGGATCTCCTAGAAGGCTGCCTGGCCGCGCACCCCGGCGTGGAGCCCATTATAATTGATGAGGGTAAGTGGCGGAGGCTCCTGGCTCAGGGGAACCCCCTGGCCCTAGAAGCCTTATCGGCTGGCTTGGTGCTACTGGACGAGTTAGGTTTGTTCAGGAGGCGCGCCTCCCGCAACCTCAAGGCTTAAATCCCCCTCTAAGCCCTATGCTCGGCAAGCCTGAGGGGTGAGGGCGATGAGCAAGAAAAAGCCCTTCTACGTGAAGTTCGATGTCCCTCCCGAGTTAGCCGAAGCCGCCTTAGAGGCGCTCAGGAGGGCACGCGAGTCTGCCGGGAAGAAAGCCATCAAGAAGGGCGTGAATGAGACCACCAAGGCCGTCGAGAGAGGCCAGGCTAAGCTGGTCCTGATAGCTGAGGACGTTGACCCACCCGAGATAGTAGCCCACCTGCCCGTGCTCTGCGATGAGAAGGGCACACCTTACATCTACGTGCCCAGCAAGGCCGAGCTGGGCAAGGCAGCCGGCATTAACGTGGCTGCCTCCTCGGCCTGCATCATAGAGCCCGGCGATGCGAAGGACATGGTCGAACAGATAATAGAGGCCGTGAAACAGCTCAAGGCCGGTGGTGGGGCTTGAGCAGCGAGGAGAGGCCTACGCCGGCAGAGGTCGTCCAGATATTAGGCCGGACGGGCGTGACAGGCGAGATCACGCAGGTGCGAGTGCGCATTTTGGAGGGCCGCGACCGGGGGCGCATCCTCACGCGCAACGTCAAGGGGCCGGTGAGGTTGGGCGACATACTCATGCTCAGGGAGACGGAGCGCGAGGCCCGCAAGATAGAGTGAGGGGGCTGTGGTCGGCGTGCCCGCCTTTTATGGAGGTGAGAGCGCTTGCCCAGGGTGAGGCAGTGCTCCTTCTGCGGCCACGAGATACCGCCGGGCACGGGCTTTATGTTCGTACGCAACGACGGACGCGTGCTCTGGTTCTGCTCCAGCAAGTGCCGTAAGAACTACCTGAAGCTAAAGCGCGACCCCAGGAAGTTGAAGTGGACTAAGTTCTACGGCAAGCAGGAGAGGGGCTAGGCCCCGTTAGGCTTACGTTTCCCCGTCATGGCCTGTTGCATCCCCACCGACCTTGACGGCACTTTAACGGCAAATGCCGTAAGTTTAATTAAGCAACTGTCGTAAGTCACTTCGCCGGTGGTAGGATGATAACCGCGCGTTCTTCACGCATCCCGGGCTTTTACAAGCTCAGCATGGAGGAGCGCCTCAAGCGCGTCCAGGAATTTGCTGGCCTAACGGACGAGGAAATCGAGCTCTTCAGGGTGCCCGAAAAAGGGCTCCCCTTTGATGTCGCTGACCGCATGATAGAGAACGTGATAGGCGTCATGCCTTACCCATTCGCTGTGGCTACGAACTTCCTCATCAACGGACGCGACTACTTAGTGCCCATGGTCATAGAGGAGCCCTCCGTGGTGGCGGCGGCTAGCAACGCGGCCAAGATGTGCCGCTCCAAGGGCGGTATCCACGCGACCTGTATGGACTCCGTCATGATAGGCCAGATACAGGTGGTGGGGGTACAGGACCCCTATTACGCGCGCATGGAGGTGCTGGCCCACAAGGACGAGATAGCCGAGAAAGCGAACGAGAAGGACCCAATACTCGTAAAATTAGGCGGCGGCGTAAAAGACGTGGGCGCAAAGATCATAGATACGCCCCGGGGCAAGATGCTCATTGTAGAGCTCTACGTGGACTGCAAGGACGCCATGGGCGCTAACGCAGTGAACACCATGGCGGAGGCCGTGGCCCCACTCGTGGAGCGCCTGACGGGCGGCCGCGTTTTGCTCCGCATTATCTCAAACCTAGCCGTGAGGCGATTGGCTCGGGCCTGGGTAGTAGTGGATAAGGAGACCGTGGGAGGCGAGGAAGTAGTAGATGGCATAGTAGATGCCTGGGCCTTCGCGGCAGGCGACCCGTTTAGGGCGGCCACGCACAACAAAGGCATTATGAACGGCGTGATAGCGGTCGCGCTCGCCACGGCCCAGGATCATAGGGCGCTGGAGGCAGGTGCCCACGCTTACGCAGCCCTTGGCGGCCACTACAAGCCCCTATCGACCTGGGAGAAAAACAAGGACGGCGATTTGGTCGGGACACTTGAGATGCCCATGGCCGTGGGCGTGGTAGGCGGGGCCACGCGCGTCCACCCGCTGGCCCGCTTGGCTCTCAAGATACTCGGCGTCAGGACGGCCCGCGAGCTGGCCGAGGTCATGGTAGCCGTGGGCTTGGCCCAGAACCTCGCGGCCCTGAGGGCCCTAGCCACGGAGGGCATCCAGAGGGGGCACATGAAGCTCCACGCCCGCAATATAGCTATGAGCGTGGGCGCCAAGGGCGAGCTCGTGGACTTAGTGGTCCAGAGGATGCTAGAGGAAGGCGTTATCCGTGTGGACAGGGCCAAGGAGATATTGGAGGAGCTCCTCCAGGCTAGAAGCTAATGGCATAACATTCGCGCGGGCTCGCTCTCATCTTACCCATTTTCTTTCGCCATATCTCCTGGTCTAGGAGGCAGCCGGCCCTCTAACCAGCCCGCCCTGGCCCTTGGGAAGGCGTCCACGCTTGGCAGGTAGGGCTTAATGTCCAGGACGGGCGAGCCATCCAGCGCGTCCAGGCCCCTCACGGCTAACACGTTACCACGCCTCTCCACTAGCTCGACCACGCAAACAGCGAGCGGGTTGGGCCTGTCCGGCGACCTGGTGGCAAAGATGCCGTGGAGGCGCGTGTCCCAGGGCGTGGTGATAAGCGGTTGCCAGGGCTGGGCTTTGTGACAGTAATAAATGATTATGAGGTGCGAGAAACCCTCCACGTCCTTCAAGGCCTCCGCGTAGGGCTCAAAGATCACCACTTCACATATCACGTCCGGTCTGTGCCAGCCCTGCCTGGGCGCCTCAGCCCGTGTCTTATATGGCGATCTCACAACCCCTATGGGCCTTAGCCTTATCTCCTCCCCGGCGGCCACCGCTGGCCCCTCGGCCCCCACCTGCTTGAGGTAAGAGATATCTCTGAGGAACGCCTAAGCCGCTCGGAGCGCGGCGGCCGACGAAGAAGATAGCGGTGCGGCTACCGGTGGCCGGGCGGGCTAGGGTCAGAGGCCGCTAGCAGCAAGGCTTTAACACTGCCCTCTCGGGGCCTCATGCCGGGCGCTAGGGCATGGCCGAGGTGGAGCGGACCTTTGTGTTCCTCAAGCCCGAGGCGGTCAAGCGGGGCCTGATGGGCGAGATAATAGCGCGGATAGAGCGGAAGGGCCTGAGGATAAAGGCCATGAGGCTCCACAGGATGACGCGTGAGGAAGCCGAGCGCCTCTACGCGGTCCACAGGGGCAAGGAGTTCTTCGAGCGCTTAGTGAGGCACGTCACATCTGGCCCCGTGCTCCTGATGGTGGTGGAGGGGCCGAGGGCCATCAAGGCCATGAGGCGCCTGATAGGCGCTACGGACCCTCTTGAGGCCGGGCCGGGGACCATAAGGGGGGATTTCGCGCTCGATATCACGGCCAATATCATCCACGCGGCCGACGGCCCCGAGAGCGCTGAGAGGGAAATGCGTATATTCTTCTCCGAGGGGGAGATAAAGGCCTTATGGCGCGGGGTAGAGGGGTGATGACCTGATGGCTCCGAGAGAGGCCTATGGGAAGCTCGTTGAGGCCCTATCTGAGCGCGGCGAGCTAGCGGCTGAAGAGCTCCCGGGCTTAACCGGCCTGGGCGGGGCAGAGCTTGATGGCGCACTAGGCGTGTTAGAGGCCCTGGGCTTCATAGAACGCGAGGAAGGGCTAGTCAGGTGGAGGGGACCCGAGATAAGGGGCCGTGTGGTGATAATAAGGGGCAAGGTAGATTACGTCCTCCAGAGTCCCCTCGAGGTAAGGGTCTTCGGCCTAGAAACCCTCAAGGCCACGGTTAAGCCGTGAGCTGGGCACGGAGAGGGCCTGCCTTGGGCGATACGGCGAGGAGGGAGCTGATATGGAAGGCCAGGATAGCTAGGGGAGGAGCTGTCCTGCTCGGCAAGAACGTGGCCTGTGATGCTCATGAGCCTTCTAGGCCCGTGAGGGTGGTAACGCATGCCCATAATGACCACACAACTGGCCTGTCTAGGAGTCTCAAGGAGTGCTCTTGGGTCCTGATGACCGAGGCCACACGGGACCTCCTGGCGGTCCTAAGGAGGCGCGATCTCCTGAGCTCCCCTAACGTGCTGGGCCTCAAGTACGGCCAGCCCTTCGATGCCGGTGGCGAGGTCGTGAGACTCCTCAAAGCCAGGCATATAATAGGGGCCGCGCAGGTATTGGTCGAGGATGAGGAAGGCACTAGGCTCCTCTACACGGGTGATTTCAAGTTCCCCGGCACGCCCGTCGTTGAAGCCGACGTGCTCGTCATAGAGGCCACCTACGGACGCCCCAGCCAGGTGAGGGATTTCGAGCCTGAGGTGGAGGACCGTTTGGTGGAGCTAGTGGATCGCGGCCTCCAAGAAGGGCCCGTTTACATCTTCGGTTACCACGGGAAACTCCAGGAGGTCATGCAGCTCCTGGTGGATGGCGGCATCTGGGCACCATTCGTGCTGCCGAAGAAGGTCTACGAGGTCGCCAGGGTATGCGAGCGCTACGGCATGATACTGGGCGATTACCTGCCCACCTGGTCGGATGAGGCACGCGAGCTAGTGGAGCGCGGCGAGCCCTACGTGGCTTTCTACCATTTCTCCAGCGCTGGGCGTATCAGGGGCCGTAGGATAGCCATGCGCATAACGGTCAGCGGCTGGGAGCTCAGCAGGCCCGTGAGGGAGGTGCGGAAGGGGGAGTACATAGTTGGCCTGAGCGACCACGCTGATTTCAGGGGCCTCCTGGCCTACGTGGAGGAATGCCGCCCCAAGCTCGTCATCACAGATAACTACCGTATGGGCTCGGGGGCCGTGCTGGCCGAGGAGATAAGGCGCCGCTTAGGCATACCTGCTTTCCCCATGCCCTCCCGGACGCCCGTGAGACGTGACCTAGCCGAGTGGCTCTGAGGACGCCTGCCTGACCCTTGAGTTCCCTTCATACAAACGCCATTAAAAATTCTTTTAAAGACGGCTTACCAAGATGACTGGGGATGGCTTACCATCCCAAGGCTTACCTGACGCACAAGAGGAACGTGAGGCCTGGATTAGATGCCAGGACCAAGATACTAGCTGCCCTAGAACGCAATCCAGGTTTGACAGTGGCCCAGCTGGCCGAGCTCACGGGCTTAAGTCGCTCCTCTGTCAGGCTGCATCTGTCCTCGCTCGAGAAGGAGGGTATAGTGGCCCGGAGGGGCAAGAGGCCTTATACGTGGGTGCTCACGGGCCTAGGCCAGGCAAGGCTCACGGATTTCCGAGCCTGATAACTTAGGGCAAGCGTTAAGGAGGCGGGTGGCTTTAGCGCCTTGGAGGCGTGGTGCCCGTATGTCGGGCGGAGGAAAGGCCCGAGTCCCCAAGATCGAGGCTTATTCCTTCGGCGAGATCATCATCGATGGACGTAGGTACACGAGCGACGTGATAATAAGGCCTGATGGCGTCCTAGACGGCTGGTGGCGTAAGAAAGGCCATAAGCTCCACTTAGAGGACCTAGAGAAAGCCCTAGAAGCCCAGCCGGAGGTGCTCGTGATAGGCACGGGCTACGCAGGCCTCATGAGGGTGCCGCGTGAGGTCAGGGAGGCGCTGGAGAAGCGTGGCCTTGAGGTCGTGATAGAGAGCACGCGTAAGGCATGGAAGACCTACAATGAGCTGGCCGGGCAGGGCCGGAGGGTGGTGGCCGCCTTCCACCTGACCTGCTGACGCCCGCCGGACGCAGCTTTTTATACCCCGGCCCGCCCCTTAGCCGAGCCCTCATGAAGCGCGTAAGGAGCGAGCTAGACGAGGTAGCACGCCGCTTATACGAGCTAGCCAATCTCATAGGCGTGTCAGAACAGGAGCTGCTGGCCTTTATGAAGGTCCTCTCTAAGGCCGACTGGGCTAATGTAGAGTTCAGGCCCCTAGAGGGTCTCTCATTTGGCTTCGAGGGCCTCTTTGGCGAGGGGGTTAGAATGGAGATAACGGTCAGGAGGGGGAACACCACAATAGTGAAGGAATACGAGGTGCCCGATATACTCGTGAAGGGGGATATCTCCGAGGTAAGGCTCAGGCCTCCCTGGGGCCTGAGGAAGCAAGGCCAGGGGGGCAGGGCCAAGAGGGGGCGCAGGCGTAAGCCGCGCAACGGCGCCCCTCCCGATGACCGTATATAGCGGTAGGGCGTGCTCGCCCCCGCTTTAGAATGGAGCAGGGGGCGGCATACTTATAGGGGGCTTTTTCTAGTGCCAAATCGTGGATAGATGATGAGGGCCGTATTCGAGGGCGTGTGCCCGAACTGCGGTGGGAGGATAAGCGACTCCAGGCTCTTGATGGGCCTTCCATGTGAGAAATGCCTCCCGGTGCCAGACGAAGAGCTCGCTAAAGAGCTGAGGGGTCTCAAGAGGGAGGAAATCATCTCTTATTGTCTGGAGAAGCTCAAGGAGCTCGGGACACTCAAGCGCTACGGCGAGCTAGCTGAGTTCCATGCTAAAGTAGCGGATTTCGAGAAATTCTTCAGGCGAGCGGTGGGCTGCCCACCGTGGAGCGCCCAGAGGACCTGGGCTAGGCGGGCGCTGGCCGACAAGAGCTTCGCTATAGTAGCTCCTACAGGCAGTGGCAAGACGGCCTTTGGTCTAGCCCTGGCCCTCTACCTGGCCTCCAAGGGGCGGAGGAGCTACATACTAGTGCCGACATCCCTCTTAGCCAAGCAGGTCCATGAAAGAGCGAGAGCACTGGCCGAGAGAGCTGGTGCCTCGGTCCACGTGGTCTGCTACCACTCCATGCTGACCAAGAAGGCCGCGGAGGAAGCCCTTAAAGCCATAAGCGAGGGGGCTTTTGACGTCCTGATAACTACCTCCTTCTTCCTCTCCCGCAGGCACGAGTTATTAGAAGGCCAGAAGTTCGATTTTATCTTCGTGGACGATGTAGATGCTTTCCTGCGCTCCTCTAAGAACGTGGACGTGGTCCTACGCCTCTTGGGCATACCGGCTGAGGCCGTGGAGAAAGTGCTTGAAGTCCTGAGGCTGAGGACGGAAGTGGCCAGGCGCCTCAGGGCCGGGGAGAAAGGGCCCGAGCTGGACGAGCTGAGGGAGAAGCTGGCCGACCTGGAGGCCGAGTTGGAAACCGTCCGTTCCTCATCTGGCAAGGGCATCTTGGTCGTCTCGGGCGCTACCATAAGGGCTAAGCGCACCAAGCGCATCAAGCTCTTCCGCGAGCTCCTCGGCTTTGAGCTAGGCGGGCGCGCTGAAGGGCTGAGGAACGTGGAGAACGTCTTCGTGGTGCCGGAGGGACCGGTGGAGGAAGAAGTGCTCAAGCTCGTCGGAGAGCTTGGGACCGGCGGCCTCGTGTTCGTCCCGCTTGATAAGGGCTCGTCATACGCAGAGGAGCTGGCTGAATTCCTGAAGGCCAGAGGGGTGCGGGCCGAGGCCTTCACGAGGGCCCGCAAGAAGGTCATAGAGGCTTACGTGTCCGGCGAGCTAGACGTGTTGGTGGGCGTGGCGTCCTTCAGGAGCCCCCTGGCGCGCGGCATAGATCTGCCAGCCAGGATAAGGTACGCGGTCTTCGCCGGCGTCCCGAAGATGCGCATAAGCCTGGCCATCTCGGAGTTCAGGCCCCACAGGGCCGTCATCTTGCTCGCCAACCTCAGGGACTTACTGGCCGGGCCGGAGGCCGATAAAGCAGATGCCTATATCGCGCGGCTGAGGCGTATATCTGGCCTATTAAGGCGCGATGAGCTAAAAGCAGTAGTACAGGCGCTGGTTGAGGGCAGGAAGCTCACCGGCTTCTTGGAACGCGCTCGGGAGCTCTTCGAGGAGGTCTGGCGCTTCCTCAGGGACCTGTTAGCCCGGCCAGAGGTGCGTGAGGCCGTAAAACAGAGCCCGCACCTGAGCCTGGACGAGCGCGCTGGCGAGCCTTACCTGGTGGTCCCGGACCCCGTGGGCTACCTCCAGGCCTCGGGCCGTACCTCGCGCCTCTACGCCGGTGGCATCTCTAAAGGCCTGGCCGTGTTGGTGGTGGACGACCAGAAGGCCTTCAACGGCCTGAGGAGGGCGCTGAGGTGGTATGTCGAGGAAGCGGAGTGGCGGGCGCTAGAGGAAGCCGACCTGAAAGCCATAATGGCGGAGGTGGACAGGGATAGGGAACTCATAAGGCGCCTCATGGCGGGCGAGTTGGCCATAGAGCTTAAGGACCCCATGAAAACGGCCCTCTTAGTCGTAGAATCGCCCACTAAGGCGCGGACAATAGCGCGTTTCTTCGGGAAGCCCACTAAGCGCGAGATAGGGCCTCTCACCGTCTTTGAGGCTTCCACGGGCGATTACTTCTTGAGTATTGTGGCCAGCAAAGGCCATGTCTTTGACCTCGTGACGAAAGGCGGCTTCCATGGCGTTGAAGTGCACGATGGGCATTTCGTGCCCGTCTACGCTACCATAAAGCGCTGCCGGAGGTGCGGCGAGCAATACACGGACAATTTAGAGCGCTGCCCCAACTGCGGGGCAGAACTAGACGATAAGGCTGAGCTGTTAGAGGCCTTAGCGGCAGTAGCCCGCGAGGTAGACGTGCTCTTAGTCGGCACCGACGCTGATGCTGAGGGCGAGAAGATAGGCTGGGACATAGCTACCTACTTAGCACCCCATGCGAGGGAGATAAGGCGCGTGGAATTCCACGAGATAACCCGGAGGGCGCTTTTAGAGGCCCTGAAGAACCCCAGGGACATAAACGAGAAGCTCGTGGAGGCACAGATACTCAGGCGCATAGAGGACCGCTGGATAGGCTTTGAGCTGAGCCACAAGGTCCAGGAATACATGAGGCGCCGGACGCTCTCGGCAGGGCGCGTCCAGACACCCGTGCTGAGGTGGGTGGTAGAACGCTATGACGCTTGGCGGAAGAGCTTCAAGGACTGCTTTGGCCTGGAACTCGAGAACGGGCTGAAGATCGTGGTCCGCTACCCGCGCATGTCGGCCCGTGAGGCCGGGGAAATGGCCAAGCGCCTGAAGGAAGCCGAGTGCACCGTCAAAACCGTGGAAGTTAGGGAAGTCGAGCTAGCGCCTCCCCCGCCCTTCACCACGGACGCCATGCTGAGGGAGGCCTCGGCCGTCCTGAAGCTGGGGGCACGCCAGACCATGCAGCTGGCCCAGGAGCTCTTCGAGACAGGCCTCATCACCTACCACCGCACGGACAGC
>CAZWYW010000042.1:0-10950 GCA_964638535.1 uncultured Candidatus Bathyarchaeia archaeon
GGCTGCCGCTTCCACCCCAGGTGCGATAAGTGCATGGACATCTGCAAGGAGGAGGAGCCCCCGCACAAGGAGATAGAGCCGGGCCGCTGGGTAGCCTGCTGGCTCTATGCCTGAGGCGAAAGCTATTTTTGCAGGGAGACACTCGATAGCCCTGTCCCATGAGCGCTGCACTACGCGAGCTAAGGCAGGCTCTAGGCGAGCAGAGGATCGGGCCCCTGCCCTCATTCTCTTTGCTTCACGCTGTTAAAGCCCTGGCTGTGCTGGCGGAGGCTGGCCCGATTGGGCGTGGGGCCCTGGCTAAGCGGTTGGGGCTGGGCGAGGGGGCCATAAGGACACTACTGAGCAGGCTCGGCGGGTGCGGCCTTATCAGGGCTTCCAGGAAGGGCTGTGAGTTGGCAGGGAAGGGAAGGGAGCTCTGGCGAGCTATACGCTCTAAGCTAGCCAACGAAACACCCATAGGCAAGACGACGGCCTCGCCTTGCGAGCACTGTTTTGCTATACTTGTGAGGCAGGCGGCTGAGAAGGTGAAGCTCGGGG
Source organism: uncultured Candidatus Bathyarchaeia archaeon (assembly GCA_964638535.1). Lineage (GTDB taxonomy): Archaea > Thermoproteota > Bathyarchaeia > EX4484-135 > EX4484-135 > EX4484-135. The sequence continues at coordinate 538 of CAZWYW010000042.1, forward strand.
TCGAGCAGAGGGATGAAGCCATAAAAGCTGGCGCGAGAGGCGCCTTGACGTTGGTGGTTAAGGGCGGGAAACTGAGGATGCCCGGTGTCAGTGAGGACGTGAGCGCTGATTTCCCAGACCTCTTCGAGGCGGTCATGCGATCCCTGGCGCCTAGCGAGGGCGACGCGGTCGTGGTAGCCTATGCCGACGATCCATTAGCAGCTGAGTACGGCGCCCTCGCAGCGGCCCTGAGCTTGCTCTGAAAGGTAGCGGGTTATCGCCAACACGGCTAACGGCCTGGCACCTGCCTTTCCACGGCTTTCTCGCCTAACTCAAAGGCCTTCAGGTTTACTTCGATGTACCTGGGCGGCACCAGCTCCTCGATGGCTCTGATCAGGGCATCCCGCCTGACGGGGAAGAGGCCCGTGGCATAAAGGGCGCCAGCCATCACCATGTTCTGGGCCAGCGGGCTACCGGCTTCCTCGGCCAACTTGAGCGCGTCCACGAACAGCACGCGGGCCCCGGCTTCTTCAAGCGCTGCCTCCACGTCTTCGCGGGATGGGTAGCTCGCCAAGCCGAGCGATACCATGACGGGCCTTATGGCGCGGGTGCTCACTAACGCGAGCGTCCCGGGCCCCACGAACCTCACGGCCCTCAGGGCCTCGGCCAGCTCGAGCGCCAGCAGCACGTCAGCACTGCCGTCGAGGATTGTGGGCGCGTAAACGGCTCCCTCACGGGCCCTGACGTGGCAGATGACCGAGCCACCGCGCTGGGCCATGCCGTGTATCTCGCTCACGCGCACGTCCAGGCCGCTCTTAAGGGCCGCCGTGCCTAGGACCTCGGCTAGGAGGAGCACGCCCTGCCCTCCCACGCCGCACACCACCACGTCCGCCATCATGCCTCACCTCCCACGCGTTTTATGGCCCCGTAAGGGCAGACCTGAGCGCAGACCCCGCAGCCCGTGCAGAGCTCGCTGTCTATGCCTATCTTGCCGTCCTCGGCCACGTAAAAGGCCGGGCAGCCAAAGGCCTTCACGCAGGCACCACAGGCCTCCACGCCCCTACAGGCGTCGGGGTCCACACCGTACTTGGGCAGCTCTAGGCCCTTGCGCCTGGCTTCCCTGACGACGTTTAAGCGGCAGGCCTGCCTGAAGACAACCACGGAGGGGCCTTCCACGCCTAACGCTTGCCTGAACACCCGCGTGGCCTCCTTTACGTCAAACGGGTCCACCACGTAGACGTGCTCTACGCCGCAGCCACGGGCTACCTCCTCTATCAAGACGCGCTTGCCCGGCTCCCCCATGCCCGTGATGCCCATGCCAGGGTGGGGCTGGCCACCCGTCATGGCGGTCGTGAGGTTGTCCAACACGACCATCGTGATGGCGTGCTGGTTGTAGACGGCGTCTATCAGAGCCGGTATGGCGGCGTGGAAGAAGGTCGAGTCACCCACCACGGCCACCACGCGCTCGCCCGTGGCCTTGCTTATGCCGCAGGCCCCTCCCACGCTCGCGCCCATGCAGATGAGAAAATCGCCTACCTTCAGGGGCGGCTGGATGCCGAGCGCGTAACAGCCTATATCGGTCGTGCAGATGCCCTTCTCGCCTACCACGCGCTTTATCACGTAGAACGATGCCCTGTGGGGGCAGCCTGGGCAGAGCACGGGCGGCCTGGGCGGCAGGGCTGCCGAGGCCTCTTTCACGTTCAGGTCCACGGCCCCGAAGTCCACGGGCGCCTTAACGCCCACCAGCCGGCAGAGGGCCTCTGCCACAAGCCGCGTGGAGAGCTCGCCATAGCGCGGTATGAGCTCGGCCCCTAGCTTCCCATGGACGCGTGACTTAACGCCAACAGCCTGGAGAGCAGCTAGCGTGTTAAGCTCTAGGTAGGGTTCAAGCTCCTCCACCACCAACATGTCATCGAACTTGGCCGCGAACTCCGCCACCGTGCGGGCTGGGAAGGGATGGATCATGCCCAGCTTCAGGACAGCGGCCTCGAGGCCCAGCACATCGAGGGCCTCCATGACGTAATTGAAGGCCGCGCCAGCAGTTATTATGCCGAGCTGACCGCCATCCCGGGCCACGTAATTGAGGTCGTTAGCTGATTCGGCGATCTCCTTGGCGGCCCTCATGCGCTCCAACAGAACCCTGTGCCTCACGCGAGCGTGAGCAGGGACCATCACGAAGCGGGCCACATCGCGCTCAAAGCGGCCGGCTGGGGCCTTGGGTGGCGCCTTCCTAGGGCCGAAGAACACAGGCCCCCGGGTGTGGCTAACGCGCGTCACCAGCCTTAGGAGGCAGGGGACCTCCAGGCGCTCTGATAACTCGATGGCGCGGAGGAACATGTCCTTGGCCTCCTGGGGTGTGGAGGGCTCTAGACATGGGAGGCCCGATAGGAGCGCGTAGTATCGGTTGTCTTGCTCGTTCTGGCTGCTCCAGCAGTTCGGGTCATCGGCCGTGATGACCACCATGCCGGCCCGCACGCCCACGTAGGCGAGCGTCATCAGCGCATCGGCAGCCACGTTCAGGCCGACATGCTTCATGCAGACGGCAGAGCGCACGCCGGAGACAGCTGCGCCAGCGGCCACCTCCACGGCCACCTTCTCGTTCGTGGAATACTCCATGTAGATGCCGGCCTCCCGCGCGATAGCCGAAACGGTGTCCGCGATCTCCGAGCTGGGCGTGCCAGGGTAAGTGGTCATCACGCCCACGCCGGCCTCCACGATACCGCGGGCAACCGCCTCGTTGCCGAGCAGCAAGTACCGCTCGCCGGGCTGGCCCTTGAGCACTACCTCTGGCCTGGGCAAAGTGAGCCACCACGGTAAGGGACATCGCACTGTTCATAAGTTTCGGCTAACCAACACGCTCTGCCATGCGTGATAGCCCTTCAGGCGGCTTAATGGCCAACGCCACGGCCCCCATGAGCGTGGCCTCGCCCCCGAAGGTAGCCGGCTTCACGAGCGGCACGGGGTTGAAGGCGAAATCAGCCAATTTAACGAGCGCCTTCTCTACTATGAGGTCGTAGTTCTCGAGGGCCACTGACCCGCCCACGGCCAGGAGCTCAGGCGAGAAGGCGTTCATTACACTGGCCAGGCCAGCGGCGTTCAAGATCGCGACCTCCTCCAAAAACTCCAGGGCTAAGCGGGCACCCCTCTTGGCAGCGGCCATTATATCCTTGGCCGTGAGCTCCTGGAGCGGCTTCCCAAGGGCTGCTTCAAGCTCGCGATCGCTTATGCCCCGCTCGCTAGCCCAGTAGGCCAGGAAACGTGGTAAATTAGCGCCTGAGCAATAGGCTTCCCAGTGCCCACGGCCGCCGCAGCCACAGGTCAAGCGCCCTCCCGCGTCCACCACGAGGTGGCCTATCTCGACCGCGTTGCCGCGCCAGCCGAGCAGAAGGTGGCCGTCAACGACCGCGCCCCCGCCTATGCCCGTGCCGATGGCCACGTAAGCCACGTTAGTTAAGCCTCTCCCGGCCCCTAGTAGCCACTCGCCATAGCAGGCGGCTGTACAATCATTCAGCACGAGAACAGGCACGCCCTTTAAGGCTTCCGAGAGCACGTGCGTTACCTCGACGCGTTTCACGGGCAGGTTAGGCGGGTTCACGATAATGCCCTCGCGCAGGTCCAAGGGGCCTATGGCCCCCACGCCCACAGCCCTTAAGCGGGCACCCAGCGAGCGCGCCTTAGCGGCCAGCACTCTAGCTGACCGGGAGAGCTGAGCTTCTAGGGCTTCCTGGCTCCTGGCTGTGCGCTCAGAGAGCTTGAACAGGACACGCCCTTCTGAGTCCGCTAGAGCGGCCCTCAGCCACGTAGCCCCGATGTCCAGGCCAGCCACTAGGTCGGCCATGCTTACCGCCCTCGAGCGCGTCGGTCCGTTTAAGGAAATGGGACCTCGGCTGACCGCGTGGCGGTTGCGCGTCAGACTTCTACTACCCCTGCCTCCTGCGTCCTCACGTAAACGGCCGGCAAGCCAGCCTGCTCCTTGGCTTCCCTGGCCAAAGCCAGGAGGAAATCGGCAGAAGGGCGCATCGCCTGGGCGAAAGCCGGGTCAAGAGGGTTCTCGCCGGGCGAGAACTGCTGGAGCACGTAATAGGCCCGGGGGTGCTTAGCCAGGCCTAACTCGGCCAGCTCGGACGCTATGACTAGTATGTCCTCGCGCGTGTGGAGGTTAGGCACGAAAGTAGTCCTTATTTCCACAAAAGGTGCCATATCGAGCGCCAGGATTAAGGAGGAGCGCACATGCCCTACCGTGTCGCCTGCTTTCCCGGCCGGGAGACCGGCCACACGGGCGTACTTGTCAGGCTCGGCCAGGGGGGCTTTCACATCCATGGCGAAGTGGTCCACCAAGCCGGCCTCTAACAGGCCCTTCACTACGTTATCGCGGGCGCCGTTCGTGTCCAAGCTAGTCTTTACGTCCAGCTGGTCCTTACAGGCCTCGAAGAGCGCCCTCAGGCCCTCGGCCTGAAGGGTGGGCTCGCCTCCCGTGGCCTGGACGTAATCGGCCAAGAGGCGGGCTTCGGAGATAGCCTCGAGGAGTTCGCTCAAGGGCACGTCCCGGCAAGCTGTCCCGAGCACGACGGGGGCGTTCTGGCACCAGGGGCACCTGAAGTTACAGCCGCAGAACCAGATGGTGAAGCTCACCTCGCCCAGCACATCCACGAGCGATGTCTCCACCCAGCCGGCCAGGCGCAAGGTAGGCGCTGCCATCTCGGGCGACCTCACTAGCTTGTTAGGGCGCGGATAGGCTGGACGGGCCGTATAGAAATCTCTGCCTGAACTCGGCTTTCTTGCCCAGGTTCCAGTTCCTGACGGGCCTGTAGTAGCCCACTATACGGCTCCAGAGGTCCACGGGCGTGCCGCACTTGGGGCAGCGCTCGAAGAGTCCCACGGCCTGCCAGCCGCAACGCCTGCAGACAGCTATGGTGGGCGTGATGCTGAAGTAGACCACGCTGGTGCGCTCCGCTATGCGTCTCACGAGCTTCTTGAGGGCCTCTGGGTCAGGGCTCTCGTTTAAGAAGATGTGCATCATGACGCCGCCCGTGAACTCGGGCTGGACCTCGGCTTCCCAGCGCACTCTATCGGCCAACGGGACAGGCGCGTAGTAAGGCACTATGCTGTTCGAGTAATAAGGCGTCCCGCTGCCCCTGGGCATGAACGCCTCACCACGGGCCAGCTCTTCCTTGAAGAGCTCGGCATCTTTCAGGGCGAACCTGTAGGCCGTGGACTCGGCTGGCACTTCCTCCACGTTGTAGAGGTAGCTGTCCTCGGCCTCGTATTCCTCCGCCACTTGGCGCACGAGCCGGACCACTTTCTTCTCTATGCCTATGGCTTCTCTCACGGCCCTGCGCTCACAATCAAGCCAGAGCCTCGGGTCCCGCGTGAAGTTCGCTGCCATCTCGGGCAGGCCCACTAGCCCCAACGTGCTGAAGTGGCCGGCCAGGTGGCCCAGGTAGATACGCGTCATGGGCATGAGGCCGCGCTCAAGGGAGCGCTCGTAACGCTCCCTCCAGGCCCTGAGGACCTCCCTAGCTGCCTCCAGGCGGTTCATGAGAAGTTCCTCGAAACGCCCCCACTCGCCCTTGCTGAGTATGGCGAGGCGTGGCAGGTTTATCGTGACCACGCCTATGCTGCCCGTCGCGTCCGGCATGGCCCAAATGCCCCTCGCTGAGCGCCCCTTCACCAGGGCCTCCTTCAGCTCCTCGGCTGCCTCCTTGGCCCTCACCTCGGCCTCGTGGAGCGCTACCTTGGCGAAATCTATGGTCAGGCGGCAACACATCGCGTAGAGGCCGCCCACGTCCGTGCTGTAACCGTTCAGGAGGTAGGCCGTCCCGCGCTTGGCCAGGGCCTCAAATATGAGGTCCGTGAGCTCGCCCCAGCGGCGCCCCGCCCAATCGAAATCGCGTGTAAGCATGAGGGTCGTTATGGGGAAGGTGAAGGGCTGGCCACGCCCATCGCCCTCTAAGCTGAGGTTAAAGAAGGCCCTGGCCACCATGATGGCCTCGTCCAAGTAATCGCCCAGCTGCCCCACCTCACGGCCGCCCACTATGGCCTCGCTGGCCAGCAGCTCCTTGTCGGCCTCGAGCATGATAGTGGCGTTCGTGAAGGCCGATTGGTAGCCGAGGCGCGTGGGGTAGTTGAGCTCGAAGAACATCTTCTGAACCTCTTGCTTCACGGCCCCGTAGCCCAACCCATCCTGGCGCACGAAGGGGGCCGCGTAGAGGTCTATGGCCGAGATGGCCTGGGCGCCCGTCCACTCCTGGGCCGTGAGGTGGAAGAAGTTTATCACATGCGATATGGCCGTGCTCAAGTGCTTAGCGGGCTTAGAGATTATACTTGGCGTTATCAGGCCGAGCCGGAGTATCTTAGCGTAAGACCAGCCCACGCAGTAAGGGACCCAGAGGGAATGCGGTAACTTGTGGATATGTATGTCCCGGTTAAAGTGGAGCTTCACGGCCCTAGCCGGCAGGTAATCGCTCAGGACAGACGGCTTGGTTAGGAGTTTGCCCATTAAAAAGCCCAGGAAATCGCTATATGAAGCCATGGTATTCGCGTTCTCACGCACTTCCCAATCGACCTTGGAGAGATACGCTTCCTCCACGGCCTTTATCCGGCCCTCGGGCTCGCCCAACCGCTCGTCCCCCACGGCCTGCGATTAGGCCCTCTAATAAGCGCTGTGTAGGAGCTGAAATCAGAGTAGGAAGGCCAGGGCCAGCAGGGCTGCATGGATGGGGGCTAGGATGCCTAACACGCCCCTCTTGGTGGCCTTGAGGACCTCAGAGGGCAAATCGCATAACTTATCGAGCTGCTCGGCCCCGAACACCTTGAGCCTCGCCCTGGCCACCGCCCACCTAATCCTAGCGGGCTTCATGGCCTTAAGCGCCTGGAGAGCTGCTTCCCTCACGTGCCTAGCCAACACGTCCCAATCCATGACCTCGCCCACGGGATGGTAGCCGCGCTCTATGAGGAGCAGCGCGTTCACGATATGCGTGTCCGTGGTCATCACCTCGCCATCCTGGAAGCCCAGGTGCCTTAATTCAGCCAGCAAGCGCTCCCTCAGGCCTTGGACCATGTTGTTGCCGTCTATTACCACGTAAGCCACTTTTTGACCGGGGACCTCAAGCGCCAGGACCGTTATGCCGCCCGGCCCCATGCCATCCTCGAGCGAGAAATCGCTCGGCACTACTCTGGCCATGCCGGCCTTGAAGGGACGGCGGGGCGCGTGGGCTGCCTTCTCCAGGGCATCTAGGGCCACGGCGCTGAAGCGCTCCACGAGACCAGACCTATCGGGTGGCCCATCTATGCTGTTGTGGGCATCCATGATCACCGCTGCCTCCAGGCCCAGCCCCCGAGCCCTCTCCTCTATCACACGGCCCAGCTCAGGCGGCAAATCCTCCATGGGCTCTGGGGCCGCCGTGAGGGCCAGGAGAGCTACCCGACCCAGGAGCTGGCATGATGCTTTTGCCCCCTGCCTAGAGGACCTGGTGATCGGCGAGGCCTCGCGGTAGGGGCCTCTTAGGTGCTCGAGAGCGGATATTATGGCCGATAGCAGCTTCTCGCACTCAGCACGCGACGTGAGGTTTAGGTCGTGGCCTGAAAGGCCGTGGGGCACAGCCACCGGACAGCCCAAGCGGGCCTCAAGGGCCTCCTGGACCATGCTTGGCAGGGCGCTGCTCCCGACACGCCTGAAGGGGCCTGGGTGGACGCCCGGGACCACCAGAGCACCTATGGGCGAGGCGGACATCGCGTCCTCGAAGAGGAGGACACGGGCTTCCACGTCCAGCTCGGCCCCTATGCTATTGAGGAAATCCTCTAACGGTCCAGCTAAATCCGCCAGCCAGCAAGCGGAGAAGCCCCTCAGGGCGCGGAAGGGGCTGGAGCTCAAGTGCTTCATCCCGACGGACCTTATGGATAACAGGAAGCCGGCGGCCGAGAGGGCGCCCACAGCCAAAGCGATGGCCGGGAGAGCTGCAGTCAGGGGGTCAGGATAATAGCCACACGAGCTGGCCGTGGCGTAAGCGGCGACTAACCAGATAGCAGGCTGGGCCAGGGCACAGACAGCGCCCCTTGACCAATTGACCAACGAGGCAGCCACTAGGACGAGCGATCTGGCTGAAATAGCCAGGGACGCGCCGACAGCGGTAAGCCTCAGGGCCAGGGAAGGGCTTGAGCCCAGCAGGTAAGATAAGACACCTCCTATGGCCGATAACGATCCAATGGCGGCGAGCGAGAAAAGCTCTAAGCCCAGGCACCTCCTCGAATCCAACATGGGGTCTCCCCGGAGCAATAGGACGTCAACAGCCCAGGCCAGGATAGAAGCGAGTGAAAGCGAGAGTGGCCAGAGCGCCAGGGCCCAGAACACGGCCAATGACCTAAGCAGGTCGCCAGCCGAGAACGGCAAGCCCAGGCATAGGCCAGCGGCCAGGGAGGCCATGATCAGGTAGGCGAGCAGCCTGGCACGGCTTGGCAACGTGAAGAGGAGCTCGCTGTATTTCTCCACCAGGCGGTCCATCTTGACGTGGAGTTCCTCACCCAAGCCCTTACCCTGCCTCACGCTTATCCAGGCGCCCACGTGAAAAACTTGGCGGTGCAGAGGCGTGGCGGTGAAGGAGATCGCATGTCCCGTCTGCTCCCGGGAGGGGCTAGAGCTCCGCGAGGTACCCTATAAAGTGCCGGGCTTCGGGACCATGCTCATCATAACCATGCGCTGCCCGCACTGCGGCTTTAAGCACAGGGACATCTTCTCCCTGGAATTCAAGGAGCCCACTCGTTACGAGTTCGTGGTGGAAAAGCCAGAGGACCTAAAGGTGCGCGTGATAAGGTCCAGCAGCGCTACCATAAGGATACCGGAGCTCGGCATCGTGGTTGAGCCGGGTCCCATGGCCGAGGCCTTCATATCGAACGTGGAGGGCGTGTTGGAACGCGTGGAGAAGGCAGCCGCCATGATGGCCCGCTTTGCCGAGACACCTGAGGAGAGAGCGCGGGCCGCTGAAGCCCTAGCCAAGATATGGGAGGCGCGGGAGGGGCGCTTGAAGTTCACGCTCATAATAGATGACCCGCTCGGCAACAGCCTCATCGCCCCGCCCGATAAGGGGCGTGTCAAAGTGAGACGCCTCACGCCCGGGGAGGTCAGAGAGCTGAAGACCGGCTCCTTTGTGCCCGTGGAGATCGTGCGTGATGAAGGTCGGGAAAACCAAGGAGGTGAGTGTTAGCCTTGGGCCTGCGTTTCGTGGCCCTGTTGAGGCTCTACTCGGCCTCAGCGGCTCGAGATCATGTGCCAATGCTGAAGCGCATCGTAAGCGTTGAGCCCCCGCCCGGCGTGCGTGTGCTAGGGGCCTTCTGCCTCCTGGGCACTTACGATGGGCTCGTGCTCTTCGAGGCAGAGGACATGGCGGCTGCCCGCGAGTTCCTCAACCGTATCCTGGCGCGCGGCATTTACCGCGTGGACATCATGGGCGCTATTCCCATAGGGGAGCTGTAATCAGCCTCGTCGGGTTTCCTCACGGCCCTAAGGGCTCCGGTGACTCCCTCTCTCATCACTCCGGCCTCAGATGTATTAGGCGCGTTAAGAGCTTTGCCCCTTAAACACGGGAAGTACACGTAACCCAGGGGCCACGTACCTTGCCAAGCGCCGTGAGCCTTAGGAGGTTAGCAGGCGCCTGCGGTATTATAACGCCGGTCGTGGCCTTTTCCTGTATAGGCACGGCCCTAGCCCTCTCGCCCTGGTTCTCCTGGGCCGAAAACGCCCTGAGCGATTTAGGAGCCGCTGGCCCGCCAGTAGCCCCAATTTTCAACGACGGCCTCATAATGGCTGGCCTCTTGGCTGTCATCTTCTCACTTGGCCTCTGCCAGTGGACCCGGAAATCCCTGCCCGAGGCAACTGGGTCCTTACTCATCCTCGTCAGCTCGGCCTGCCTGGCCCCGATAGGCGCTTTCCCCGTGGGGTCAGAGCCTATCTTCGCGCACACGGCGAGTGCGGTCGGCTTCTTCATAATTTCCATGTTAGGCCGACTCATCTTAGGCGCATCTGGCCTGGCTAGGGCAGGTAAGGGAGGCGCCCTGAGGCGGCCCTTAGCGGCCCTTGTTCTCGCTTCAGGCCTGCTGGATCTAGCCGTGTGGGTTTGGTGGGCCTTAACACGGCCCGAGCTAGGGCTGGCCGTCCCCGAGATAATAGCGGCTTCCTCTATCTCAACCTGCTTAATAGCCTTGGGCCTGGAGATACTAAGGCATCCACAGGTCGCTTGAGTATGATGGTTGCTAAATTCAGCGCATCATAACTTCCTGCTTAAGCCGCCACGCAGAGGCCGCCTCGGGCACCCGAGGTGGAGTTCCATTTCAGCCCGGCACCTCGGGCGATTGGGAGTGGCGGGCTGAACGCCTCGGCCCCAAAGGGCCTTGGCGCTTACACCCCCACCCCATCAACCCCGTCTTCTACGGGAGCCCTCG
>CAZWYW010000043.1:0-10794 GCA_964638535.1 uncultured Candidatus Bathyarchaeia archaeon
GCGCCGGCCTCCTAAGCCGGGTGTCGGGGGTTCAAATCCCCCCGGGGCCGCCACCAATTGGGGGGCAAGCCCCCCAATACCCCCCGGCCTAGGCCCTCAAAGCCCATCTCAGGCCTAGAGGACTATAGCTACGAGTTAACGAGAAGCCCATGCGTGCATATAATAGGTAATCCCACTGCGTGATGTCCCTCCATCAACGTTCTCCCAAGAATCACTTCGGAATTTTAACGTTGATCCTCCTCAGGCGTTGGAAAGATAAGCTCTATAGCCTTATTGATGACCTCTTCTACGCCGTCGCCTCTCAGGGCGCTTATAACAAAGGCATCCTGGCCTAGGAATGCCTTAGCAGCTTCTATTTCCTCCAGTGTAGCTATATCTGCCTTGTTTATGGCCTTCACCATGGGGATCTCCGGGAAGCTGGCCCTAACCTCCTCGTAGAGCCTGGCCTGGCTCTCTAACGGGAAGCCGCAGTTGTTGGTCGGGTCCACCACGAAGATGATGACCTTGGCTAGGTGCTTTAGGGCCAGGATAGCCTGGAGCTCTATGCGGTTACGCTCGCTGAGAGGCCTGTCCAAGAGCCCGGGCGTATCTATTATCTGCACGCGACCGAAAGGCGTCTCTCTATGGCCCACTACGATGCTCTTGGTCGTGAAGGGGTAACTGGCTACCTCAGGCTTAGCCGACGAGACGGCCTTCACGAAGGAGCTCTTCCCGACGTTCGTGTAACCGGCTACTACCACCGTGGGCTCCTCTGGATCTATCGACGGCAGCCTGGCCAGCTGGGGGGCGGCCTTCCTCAGGAAATCCAGGTACTTGGCGATGCGCTTTACCACAGAGGCCATGCGGCCGTAAGCCTCGCGCCTGAGCCTGCCGGCCTCTGCCACGGTAGCAGCGGCCGCTAGCCTGGTCAGATAGAGCTTCTGGAGCTTCCTTATGATCTTAATAGCCTTGTTTAAGGCCCCGAGGGCTTTCTTAAGCTCATCCACGCCCACCAACACATCGGCTAGCTCGCGGTAGAAGGGATGGACTTGATCCAGCTTGGGGAACCGGGCTATTATGTCCTTCAACTTGTCCATCAGGACTTGGCCGGCTATCCTCACTCTATCACGCTCCTTGGCTTTCACCCTGACCCCCACGGGCCCCTTCGGCACCCTTGCGACGCGCCTAGACGCCCTCCCGAAGGCTATGTCAATCAGCTCGTCAGCAGAAGGCACATATCCCACGTCTGAGAATGGCTGCTTCATCGGGCCCTCTCGCGGGCGAGTCGCACGGCCAGGTAAAAGGTTTAGCGTGCTCTTGAAAGCGCAAGGGTTATATGCCTCAGCTCCCGCGCATAAGGACGCAGGGACCACGCCCCGGTGGTGTAGTCCGGAAGCATGGCGGCCTCTCGAGCCGCAGGTCCCGGGTTCAAATCCCGGCCGGGGCACCACCATGTGATGTCAGCACGCGCTTTTTCTGCCCGGCAGCCTATGCCGTGTCGGGCCGGTGATGTAGCCGGATGGGCTGAGGAATCGATCTCCCTGTGAAGAACAGGGCCGGAAAACTGAGGCTCATCCTTAAAAAGCCACCGTTTAGGGCAAACGCCCAGCCGTTTCCTTGAGCTTGGCCAGGATGGGCATTTCCTCTAGGGCACACTCAGTGAGCAAGGACCAATCAACGCCCCTGGGCCGCCGGTAGGGCGTGTTAGTCCTCAGGAGGCGCGTGGGCGTGGCTATGATATCCACGGGCACATCGTGCTCCGTCATGGGTATAGAGCCGGGCTCGAGGACCTGTAGGTCGTGGACGGTAGTCGCCACGGGCGTGTTAGGCTCGAGGGCACCGCACTCGGCTAGTATGGCGTATTCCAGATCGCTGTAGCCGTGGCCTTTCCCTAGCCTAGCCCCATCGCGGGCCACGGCCACGGACCCCACTACCTTTAGGTCCACTTGGATCTTCCAAGGCTCCACCGGCCGGCCAAACCTGAAGGCCCCCTTAATGGTCGCCGCTTTCCCTACGGCGCGCTCGGGCACCTTGCCTGGCTCTAGCACGAGAAGGCCTTTCCTCAGCCTGGGGGTCGCCATGATAAGTGTCTTACCGTCGCGTAGGACCATCTCCCTCACGGGCTTCTGGGGCGAGTCCGGGTTACAGAACACCACATCAGCTCGCTCGTATTCACGCGTCTGGGCTAATCGCCTGGCTGCTACTTCAGCCCCGGCGAAATTGGGTATGCGGCCATAGACGGGCAGGGGGAAGCGCGCCACTCCCTCGCGCATGAGGAGATCCCATACGCGCCTCCGGAGCTTGGCTTTCACGTACATGGCCTTCCCTCGCGGTGGCGCCGTGAGCGCTGAATGCTAGTACTGTCGGGGCTTACTTGACCGTCACGGACTTAGCTAGGTTCCTAGGCTTATCCGGGTTGAGACCGCGTTCAACGCTCACGTAGTAGGCGAACAGCTGGAGGGGGATTATGAAGGGCAGGGGGGTCAGCACCTCGGGCATATCGGGCTTGAAGGGCAGCGCTACTAGCTCGTCAGCGACCTCAGCGGCCTCTTCATCATTCTCGTGAGCCAGCACGACCACCTCCATACCGCTGTCGGCGGCCTTCATGGCATCGGATAACACGCTCTCGCGCCCGTCCCCCGAGGTAGGGCAGACGAAAATGGCTACTGAGGTTTGCCCTAGGCATTCTACGATATTATCATCTAAGCGCGGCGTAGCTATAGAGGGTGCGTAAGCTATCTCGAGCAACTTGAGGCGCCCCTCCAGGGCTGTAGCGAAGTTCACGCCAGCCCCCACGAAGGCGAACCTCTCGGTGCCCGCGTATCGCTTGGCCAGGGAGATGATATGCTTCTCCGTTGCCTCCATGACGGCTTCCACCACGTCAGGCACGGCCATTAAGTGCTCCCAGAGGTCCTCGGCTTCCACGTGCCCTAGCTTGCCCCTGCGCTCGGCCATCAGCACCGCTAGCTGGCTCAGAACCGAGAGCTGGGCTGTGTAAGTCTTAGTGGCCGCCACGCCTATCTCGGGCCCAGATTGTTGGCACACATAGACCCGGGCCACACGCGTGAGCTTAGAGCCCAGGACGTTTGTGATACCTAAGATTGTGGCTCCCCTCTCCTTGGCATGCTCCACGGCCGCCAGCGTATCGGCCGTCTCGCCCGATTGGCTAACGGCCAGGATGGTGGTCCTGGCCCCTACGAAATCACCGTAGTTCTCTACGAACTCCGACGCTATCACGGGGTGGACGGCTTTCTTGGCCAACCTGGCCATGGCGTAAGAGGCCGCCACGCAGGCGTGGTAGGAGGTGCCGCAAGCCACCATGAAGGCCTCGTGGGCCGTGTTCAGCAGGTCAGCCATCATGGTCAAGTAGCGCCTGTCGAGCCTGAGCGTGTTCCTCAAGCTCCTGGGCTGCTCGTGTATCTCCTTAAGCATGAAGTGCGGGTAGCCCTCTTTCTGAGCCATATCGGCCGTCCAATCAACAGTCCTGGGCTTCCGCCTCACGGGCTTGCCCGTGGCGAAACAGTAGACCTCGTAGCCATCTGGCCTTAAGACGGCCATATCACCGTCTTCTAACGGCACTATCACGTTCGTGTAGGGCAGGAAGGCCGGCACGTCGGAGGCCACGTACATGCCGTCGCGGCCCACGCCTAAGACAAGCGGGCTTTCCATCTTCACGCACACTAGGCCATCGAAATCCGCGTGGACAATTACTAAGGCGAAGGACCCCTTAAGCCTCTTGACGGCCTCCATAGTAGCCTTCACGAGGTCTAAGCCCTTAGTCATGAACTCCTCTATGAGGTGGGGCACTACCTCCGTATCGGTCCTGGATTTGAAAACGTGCCCTCTGGCCTTCAACTCCTCCCTCAGCTCAAGGAAGTTCTCGATGATGCCGTTATGGGCGACTGCTATGCGGCCTGTGCAGTCTGTGTGGGGGTGGGCATTATCCTGCGTAGGGGCGCCGTGGGTAGCCCATCTAGTGTGCCCTATGCCTATCTTGCCCGGCAGCTCGTCGAGCTTCAGCCTTGCGTGGACCGCATCTACCTCGCCCACGTCCTTCCTGACGAAAATGCGGCCCTCGTGGACCGTGGCCTCGCCGCAGGAATCATAACCCCTGTACTCGAGCCTCTTTAGGGCTGCTAACACACGTGGGGCGGCCTGTCCGTCTTTTAACACACAACCGAATATACCGCACAACTTCCCTCCCTTTCCCCGGCGTTCGTCGTGGCTGTCGCCTAAAGGGCTTATTAAGCCTTTACCTTCAGGCCACCGCGCCAGCTAAGAAGCCTATCATGCCCGTCGTCATCCAGAGCAACACCGTGTTCTTTACCTTCCTAGCGTTCTCCCTAGTTTGGTCCTTGAGGATAGAGGCCGAGGCCCAGGTAAAGCCCGCGTCGGTGAAGGCTATCGGCGGTAGGTAAGCCCACAGCTCGACGATGTTAATGAAGAGCGGCACGAAGCTGAGGGCCACGGCGGCCATGTAGAAAGCCGCAGCCAGAGCCGCAGCCGCTTTGGGCCCCCAGCGGACGGCTGCCGTCCTTATGCCCTTAAAGGCATCGCCGGGCACGTCTACTATGCCCTTGTTCACCTCGCGCCCCAAGTTGGCCAGGAAGGCTATGCTCGCGAAGAGGGGGACCCTGAGGCAAGCTATTAACCCAGCTAGCCCACCGAGGGCTATCACGCCCCCATAGAGGAAGGGAACGGCCACGCAGAAGCTCACCATAGCGTTCCCGGGTAGGCCCGTCCTCTTCCCGACGGACACGTATAAATCAGCCACCAGGGCGGCTAGGAAGGCCAGGATTAAGCAGCCCAGGCCAGTAAGATATGCCGTGAATAAGCCGATGGCCGTCAGGACGGCCGAGAAAACGAGGGCTTCCCAGGGCTTAATCAGGCCGCTTGGGATAGGCCTGGTGGGCTCATTTATGGCGTCTATCTCGCGGTCACAATAATCGTTGAGGGCGTTTGAGGCCGCCAACAGCGAGACCGCGGTGATGAAGCCGTAAGCCAGCTCCACGGCTTTCCCGGTGGGGAGGTAGCCCAGGGCTACGACGGCGCCTACTATGACCGCGAAACCCATCATGAGGCAGTTGGGCGGCCTCATCAGACGCACGAAACCCAGGAGCCTCTCGCCAAACCGGCCTCTCACTTCTCGCTTCCCCCGGGCTCCGGCTTGATCCAGCCCGAGAGGGAATAATAGACTACCTCACCGCGCCTATCCACCACTGCTAGCACGAGTTCCTTCTTGCTGCTCTGCGCCATCCTAAGGGCTTCCTCTAGGGCCGAGAACTTGACGGGCGACCCCTCCAGCACGCCGTAGATGAGGTACTTAGCCGCCTTCTTGCCGTACTCACCGCGCTCGTAGAGCCTGAAGAGGAGGCGGGGGCCAAAGCCGCTCTTGACCACGTAACCCCTCTCTCTCAGGTCCCTGTAGATGAGGTACTTAGCCCAAGCCAGTTTATCTAATTGCTCAAAGCGCCTGAGGAGTTCTTGAAAGCCCAGCTTCCGGCCTCTCTCCGAGACCTCGATCCTGCCTTTCTCCACGAGGTAGAGGGCCTCCCACGGCTCTAGCACTAACCGGCCTCCTTCCCTGCTGCCGAAGCCCCTCTTGCTCAGCGCCTCCACAGCCCTTGGATCCTCAACAACCACCTTGCCATCTTGATAGCGGGCCTCCCCCACGACTCCCCACCGGCCTAATTATGGCTTCGGGCGCGGCCATGCTCAGCCGTAGCGCTTGAGAAGCTCGTCAGGCTTGAAGACACCATCCTCGGTTATCACGGCCGAGACGTAGCGCATGGGTGTGAAATCGAAAGCAAGGTTGAGCACTTCCACGCCCTCCGGCGCTATCCTGACCGGGCCGATACGCACCACCTCATCCGGCGAGCGCTCCTCTATGATCACCTGGCTGGAATCGCGTGTTAGGTCGAGCGTGGAGGTGGGCGCAGCCACATAGAAGGGCACCCCGTGCTCCTTGGCTAGAACCGCTATGCCGTAGGTGCCTATCTTATTGAAGACGCCATCCCGCACGATACGGTCGGCCCCCACGACCACTAAGTCCACCATGCCCCGCGACATCACGTAGCCCACCATGTTGTCCGTGATGAGAGTCACGGGTATGCCATCCTTCACGAGCTCGTAGGCCGTCAGGCGGGCACCCTGGAGGAGCGGGCGCGTCTCGGTAGCTATCACACGCACTTCCTTGCCCGCCTCCACGGCCGCCCTTATTACGCCTAGGGCTGTCCCGTAGCCCACCGTGGCCAAGGCGCCAGCGTTGCAGTGCGTCAGTACCGTGGCCTTATCCGGCACGAGCACCTGCCCATGCTGGCCTATGCGCTTGTTGATAGCCAGGTCTTCCTCCGCTATCTTGTGGGCCTCCTCGAGCACCGCCTGCCTTATGGCCTCAGGATCATCCCCGGCGCGCCTGGCTGCCTCTAATACCCTATCCAGCGCCCAGAATAGGTTCACGGCTGTGGGCCTGGTAGCCCTAAGGAGATCAGCCGCGCCTTCTAGATCAGAGAGTAGCTCCCGGCCCGTCCTGGCCCTAGACCTAAGGGCAGCTAAGGCGAGGCCATAAGCGGCCACAGCCCCTATGAGCGGGGCACCTCTCACTACCATGCGCTTAATGGCATCGGCTACTTCCCCAGGCTCCCTGAGCTCGACCCAGGATTCCTCAATCGGCAATTTAGTCTGATCAAGCACTAATAGAGTTCCTTCTCGCCACCTTAAGCTTCTCACCCTTACCACGCCTCTTATCGAGGGACGCGTTCAGGATCTCCTCGTTTAAAGTTATCAGGACCTCGGCCATGCAGCCGTCCGGTATATCTATCTTGTCCGTCCAATCGCCTATGCTTATGAGGGCGAACAGGCCAGCTAGCTTAGCTCCTACGTGCTTCACCAGCTCTATGAGGGCTCTCTGCGTCTCGCCCGTGCGTATCACGTCGTCGACTATGACGACCCAGTCCTTCTTGCGGAGCCACTGCTTAGGCACGTAGAGCGTCTCGCGGCGGCCAGAAGGCCAGGCTAGCTCAGTGGTCCAGAACTCCTCCACCCCCACCTCACGTTCTTTCTTAGCTATCACGACGGGCACGCCTAGGCGGTCCGATAACGTGACGGCCAGGGGCACGCCATCCACGGCTGCCGTGAGTATCTTGTCCACGCGCGTGCCCATGAGCTTCTCGTATATCCAGACGGCCATGAACTTCCTTATGAACGGGTCGTAGATGACGGCTGTGTTATCGAAGAAGCCATTACCATCGAATTTTACGCGGTCCATGATCTCGTTCCTCAAGTTGATGACCTTCTTGGTCATAACGTGCCAGAGCTCCATGGCCCTCTCGAAGGTCGGTAATACGTGACCTAAGATGTAGCGCGAGAGCACAGTGGCCGGCAGGCCGGTTAGCTGCGAGAGCTGGCTGTAGGTGTAACGGACCTTGAGGAGACGGAGGAGTTCCACCACCTCCATGCGGAACCTAAGGCGCTCGACACGGGTTAGGCCATCATCCCGCGTAGCTCTACCCACAGATATCACCTCAGGCCCTCCTATAGCTAGGATTAACAGGCACACATATCTATTTTTATTCTCTTTGACACGGGGCTGTAGAAGCGTGCCTTAGCCAGTCAACGGGCAGATGGTCCGGGGGACACGATTTCCGCGTGTTTCACTCCCTTAGTAAGCGTGCAATCTTGTAAAACTTTCACGGATCACCGCCTTCTGGAGAATACACCCGCCACACTCGCTTCTCCCGGGGCTGAGGGCCTTTAGAAACACGAGAATTGCGGTGCTTTCTCGGTCAGTATAGTAAATATCGCTTAAATAAGCTCCTCTCCTTCCGGCTGCAGCCCGGGAGGGGGGCTGTAATGGGCCCCCGGACCCGCGATACACATGCTAAACTGCCCCTTAAGCCGGACAGTGGCAACTTCCGGCCCAGCAGCCGAGCGCGGGGAGCTTTAAGGAAAAATGATTATATTCGCCTAAGGCGCCCACGGCATGGGGGCCGTAGCTCAGCCCGGATAGAGCAGCGGCCTCCGGAGCCGCAGGTCCCGGGTTCAAATCCCGGCGGCCCCGCCAATAATTGGGGGCTGTGGCATGGGTAAGGGAAAACCGATAATTACGCTCACTACCGATTTCGGCTTAAGGGACCCCTACGTAGCGAGCATGAAAGGCGTCATCCTGACCCTCTGCCCCAAGGCCGTTGTTATTGACATAACCCATGATATTCCCAAATTTAACGTGAGGATTGGAGCGCTCGTGCTGGCCCAAGCCGCACCTTGGTTCCCCGAGGGCACTATCCATGTGGGCGTGGTGGATCCCGGCGTGGGCACGGCTAGGAGGGCCATAGTAGCGGTATCGCGCCGCTATGTCTTCGTGGGCCCCGATAACGGCCTTCTGATGCTAGCAGCCATGAGGGACGGCTTGAGGGCTGTTTACGCCGTGGAGAACAAGGATGTCATGCTGGAGCACGTCTCCAGGACCTTCCACGGCCGGGATATCTTCGCGCCCGTAGCCGCCCGCCTGGCGTCGGGCTTGGACCCGAGCGAGGTAGGGCCTGAGATAACGGATTACGTAGTGCCTGGCTTCGCCAGGCCTAAGCTCGAGGGCCAGAGGGCCGTGGGGGAGGTCATGTATATAGATGGCTTTGGGAACGTGATCACCAACCTACCCGAGGAGTTCTTGACCAGGATAGGTATCGAGAACGGCGCTGAGCTATACGTGAGGCTAGGAAGCAGGCGATTACGGCTTAAGCTACGCTCGGCTTATGGCGAGGCCACGCCCGGCGAGCTGTTGGCCATAATAGATAGCTGGGGGCTATTGGAGATAGCCAAGAACTTAGGTAGCGCGGCCGAGGAGCTGGCTATAAGAGTCGGGGAGCCGGTAGAAGTGGCCCCTGCGCCCTAAGCCATGGAGAATACCTAAAATAGGCAGCCCGCAGCCAGCCATTGATAAGCCATGATCAAGGCCGTGACCTTTGACGTAGGAGGCACGTTGGCAGACGGCGGCCTAGATAAGAAGCTATTCGTATCAAAGGTCATAGAATACCTCTCGGGACTAGGCTTCAAGGTCAATAAGAAGGCGTATAAGAAGGCCCTCAACGCGGCTATGAAGAGGTTACAGGCCTCCTGGGCCTCAGGTCGCGAGATGGGTTTTGACCAGTTTTACTCGCTCGTGTTATCTGGCCTCGGTATAACGCCTGACGACAGCCTCCTAGAGGACCTGAGGTCTCTCTACTTCAGCTGTTTTAAGTCCGAGGTCCTGCCGGGTGCCAGGGGAGTTCTCGAGGCCCTGTCTGGCCGGTACAAACTCGGTGTGATCTCCAATTCCATAAGCTGTTGGCCTAGGAAGTTCCTCGAGCGTGAGGGATTAGATGCCTATTTCCAAGTCATAATAATATCGGGCGAGGTAGGCTGGAGGAAGCCGCATAAGAAGATATTTGAAGCTGCTCTAACAGGCCTCGGCCTCGAGCCCGAGGAGGTAGTGCATGTGGGGAACTCGCCCTCAGACGATGTGGCCGGTGCCAAGGCTGTGGGCATGAAGGCCGTCTTAGTGCTCAGCCAAGATTCAAACGAGGCCTGGGAAGTAGAGCCCGATGCCGTTATACGCTCCTTATCTGAACTGCCGAGGGTTTTGGCCAGCATAGACCCGTGAGCGCGCATGCCTCAAGCGAGACCCGGTCGTGGTGGGGCTTGAAGGCCGAGAGCGCCCGGCTATTCGCCTGCCCGGACTGCAGAGGGCCTTTACGCTTAGAGGTAGAAGTCAGGGAGGGACAGGAGGTAATCCGAGGGGCCTTAAGCTGTGTTAAATGCGGTGCTACTTACCCGGTGGTAAACGGCATCCCGCGTCTGCTGCCGAGCAGGCTCCCGGGCAGGGAGCGCCAGCTGTACAACGTCATGATGGCTTACTACGATGCTTACGCCCCCTTAATGGACAGGTGCTATCATAACCCCCGTATAGCCTACATGAGGCAGGTGGAGGACGCGTGCATCAGGCTCACCAGGCCGAAGGGCTTGGTCTTAGACATCGGTTGCGGGACCGGGCGGCAGGCCCTGATGTTGGCCGAGTTAAGCTGCCGGGTTATCGCTATCGATATATCTTCCGCTATGTTGGTCCGTGCCAGGAGGGAGGCCGCTCGGAGAGGTCTCTTAGATAGGCTGGAGCTCGTCCAGGCCTCAGCGAGCGCCCTGCCCTTCAGGCCAGGGATATTCAGCAGGGCTTACTCCATATTTGGAGCTTACAACCACGTCCCGAAACTGTTAAGCGCCCTACGCCAGCTCCACGCGGTCTTAAGGAGGAAGAGCTTGGCCCTGCTCACCATCCTGAATAAGCACCAGCTCACCTGGTGGGTAGACGCTTTACTAGAAAAGCGCGGCAGGCAGCTGAAGCAGAGGCTAGCCTCGGACATCTGCTACATCTCGATCAGATACGGACGCAAGAAGAAGCGCGTCTGGACCAGGCTCCTCTCACCAGGCAAGCTGAGGAAAGCCCTCGAGCTGGCTGGCTTCAGGCAGGTCAGGATCGGCAGCATTTTGATCTTCCTTAAGCCTAAGTTCTCCTACGAGCCCCGTTTGACGTTAGTAGGGCCCGAGAAAGCCTTAGCCGAGCTAGAAGAGCGCTTGAGATGGATCCCTCCGTTCAACTGCTTAGGCGCATATTTAATAGCACTCGCTGAGAAATCCTGAGCTCGTCTTCCTTTAACATGAGGGGACCATGAGGAAGTTAAGATTGTTTTAAGACACAAGGGTTTTATAGTTCCAGGCGAGCCCTGTCCATGAGGGGCCGTGGTCTAGCCTGGACTAGGATGCCAGCCTGGGGCGCTGGTGGTCCCG
>CAZWYW010000044.1:0-10677 GCA_964638535.1 uncultured Candidatus Bathyarchaeia archaeon
GGCTTCACTCAGCCTCTATCCTGGGCGCCACGTAGTAGTTGAGTATGGCCGAGTAAGGCAGCTTGAAGCCCAGCCTTATCGGCTTGTTGGTGGCTAGCTCTACCTCAACTATGTCCGCGAGCTTCGCACCGACCTTGAGTAGCTTCAGGAGCTCCGTGGCATCGAAGACGGCCGTGGCTGGCTCATCTACCTTATGATCAAGCACGGTATCATCAAGGCGCCCGAACGTGGCCTTGAACTCGTGCCCGTCCCAGTTCTCAGCGGTGATATGAAGCCCATCGCTATCTATGGTTATCCTGGCGAACTCGGCC
Organism: uncultured Candidatus Bathyarchaeia archaeon; assembly: GCA_964638535.1. GTDB lineage: Archaea > Thermoproteota > Bathyarchaeia > EX4484-135 > EX4484-135 > EX4484-135. The sequence goes on from CAZWYW010000044.1 coordinate 312, forward strand.
CCGAAAGCCTTGACAAGGTCCTTGATGGCCTTTAGGAGCTCCCCGGCATCGAGCGTTATCCTAGCCGTGAAGGGTATCTTGATCTCACTAAATGTCCCCTCATCAGGCTCAAGGGGGCTGAACGTGATCTCTTGGCTGTAGCCGTTGTAGAGCCTGAGCCATAGCTTCTGCTCCTCGTTGAGGCCGAACTCAGCCCTGGTGGCCGGGCGTCTCCTGCTGCCCCTCTTGACGCCCCTGAGGAGCCTGAGGATAGGGGCAACCGCTATAGCGAGCTTTATGTCCTCATCATTTCCGAGGCTGACATCGAACTCGTCAAATACGTAGCGATCAACCTCGAAGTGCACAGCTGTCATGCGGCTCGGGTCCATCTGGCGGACCTTGATGCCCCCGTAGTCAACGATAATGGTCGGCTCCTCGTGGACCACCTTGAGGGCCTCAAGCCAAAGGCGGAGCTCGTGGGCCTCGGCTACCACGGCCCTGAAATACTTACCGACCAACGGCTCCGGCCACTTGGGCGTTGATCGCTCCATCGCCTGGCTCTCCATCCCACCGCCCTCGTTAGGCTTAAGGACGAACTCTACATAAAGATTTGATTGAGAGAGTTCTATTCCTGGCTTATTTTCGCGAAGTGGCTCTAAGTTAGCATATCTTTATGTAGAGGTATGGCCACCTTAACGATGAAGGTGGTGCGGATGAGCGGGTCAGACGAGCCGAATGGGCTCCCGGAATACTTTCAGGACAATCCCTGGGTCGAGGTCCTCGCTCAGAGGGGCCAGGAGGAGGTGGCCGATCTTGGCCCCGTAAAGGCCCCCGGGGCCTCGGGCAGACCGGCTCTCAGCACGGCTGAGCCAGCTCAGGTGTCCCCCAGCCCCAAGCCTAGCCAGCCCTCACAGGCCCCGAGCAGTCAGGAGCTCCGGCAACTGATAAGCTCGCTTACGAGGCTCATCCAAGGCCAGGACCAGGTAACTCATGCTCAAGCTAGCGCTCAGAGCCAGCCGATGATCATGGTCATCCCGGTCGTGATCCAGGTGCCCATACCCTATCCCTGGCCCGTACAGGCCCAAGGCTATGAGATAGGGGGGCACGGGGGAGTGCTATACACCCCCCGCCCTAGCGGTGAATATGTAAACTGTGCTCTTCGGAGCCGTAGGTCCGGGGTTCAAATCCCCGCGGCCCCGCCAATTGGGGGGCAGAGCCCCCAATACCCCGGAACATGAGGTGCCGATACGGAGGGACGCTGGAGAATGGTCGAGCTAACCCTTCATTTAATGCAGCGGAGGAGCAACATAACACCAAGCACCATGACAATACATGAGAAAGCAAGTTTAAGGACGCCTGGCCTCGCCTTTTTGAATATCCTTGGCCCTAGTTGGCCCCCGACCAGGGCCCCGAGAGCTAGGGGGATCGCCGTATCCAGCCTTATGTTGCCTAGGAGAGCATGAGCTACTACCGAGCTGACCCTAGTTAATAGCATGCCGAACATGACAGTCGGGACGGCTATCTCAACGGGAATGCCGAGCAAGAGCATGATGGATAAGTCCATTACCCCTCCTCCTAAACCCAGCATGCCGGATACGAGCCCGCTGAAGAAGCTCCCGCCGATGGCCGCGGCTAAGCCGCTAAGTCCTAGGCCGTAAGAGTAAGCCCTGCCCTCCGCGTCTATTATGGTCCGTTTCCATATCCTCCTGTCTCTAACGCTCTTCTCTCTGGTTTCGGCTTCGTGTTGGCCTGAGAGGACCTTGTAAGCTAGTCTACCGCCGGTGTAAAGCAGAAAGGCGCCAAGAAAGGCAACCAAGAGCTCAGGTGGGAGGACAACGGTAAGGTAGGCACCTAGGGCCACGCCTACTACATCTAAGGCATCAAAAAGAAGCGCGAGCCGTATATCCACGCGTTTTTGTTTTAGGTAGGCCAGGGAGGCGGAGAGAACCGCTGTGAACACTCCCATTATGGTCGTGCCGATGGCCACCCTAGGCTCTAGGCCAAGTACCAAGATAAGGGTGGGCGATATTATGGCCCCTCCCGCCAGGCCGAGAGCTGAGGCAACAGACGTGACAGAGAGACCAAGCGCGAAGAGCAGTATAGCGATCTTAAGCCAGGTCAAAGCAGGCCTCACCTCAAGGACTAGCCTGGGCCAGCTGGGAATTAAGGAGACCGCCCGTATATCCTGACAACGCCACCGCCTATGTTGGCCACCAACTGATGATATATAAGGTTGTCCTTTACCATGGCCTTACGATGTTGCTGCTCACGTCAGGGGCACGGGGAACATCCTGCTCAAATCTGCTGCCCCGCGATGTCTGACGCGGTTCGAGCCTCTACAGCCCCGCTGAGGTCCCGATCCCGGGCGTGTATCTTATCAAATTTTAAATATAATCGGGCTTAACCACAGCTCGCCGGTGAAGAAGTCTTGAATGCCGATCGCTTCCTCGTCATGTTACCCGGCCCCACCAACGTGCCCGATAGGGTCCTCAGAGCGATGTCCAGGCCTGTGATAGGCCATAGAGGCCCCGAGTTCAGGGAACTGCATGAGAGGATCGTGGAGAACGCCCGTTACGCTTTCCAGACAGAGGGCGATGTATTCGTGCTGACCTGCTCGGGCACAGGGGGCGTGGAATGCGCCATAGCTAACGCGGTGGCGCCCGGCGATAAGGTAGTAGTGCCCGTCTTTGGCGTGTTCAGCGAGCGCATGGCTGAGACAGCTAGGAGGCAGGGGGCAGAGGTCGTGGAGGTGCCCGTGGAGTGGGGTTCGGCACCTACAGTGGGACAGGTCGAGGACGTTATGGGGGATGACGTGAAAGCGCTCTGCCTTGTGTATAACGAGACCTCGACGGGCGTAACGGCCAGGGAGCTAGCAGCGCTCTGTGAGCTGGCCAAGGACCATGGCGCCCTCGTGATAGTAGATGCCGTTTCTATATTGGGCGGTGACCGATTGCCCGTGGATGAATGGGGCATAGATATATGCGTCACAGGGAGCCAGAAGTGCCTTGCCTGCCCACCCGGATTAGCGCTCGTCTCGGTAGCCGAAGGAGCTTGGGAAGCCATAAGGTCCAATCCACGCCGGCCCTTCTACCTCGACCTCGTAAAGGCCAAGGAGTTCTACGACAAACGCAAGGAAACGCCTTTTACGCCAGCTGTCCCGCTCTTCTACGCCCTGGACGAGGCCTTGGCCATGCTGAGGGAGGAAGGGCTGGAAAAACGCATAGAGAGGCACGCTAAGTGTGCTAGAGCCTTCTACGCGGCCCTGGAGACCATGGGCCTGGAGATATTCCCGGAGGAGCGCTGGCGCTCGCAGACCGTGATAGCCGTGAAGGTGCCGGAGGACGTGGGGCAGGGCGAGCTTAGGGCCATGATGAAAGAGCGCTTCGGCGTGTTGGTGGCGGGCGGTATGGGGAAGCTCAGGGACACCATAATACGGATCGGCTGCATGGGCATTGTGTCCGCCCGAGAGGTGCTGATGACCGTAGCTGCCCTCGAGAGCTGCTTAAGCGAGCTGGGCTACCAGGTGGAGCTGGGCGCTGGCCTCCAAGCGGCCGAGCGCGAGCTTGGCCTGGCGTGAGGTACGGGGGTGAATGGCTTGAGGAGGATACTGGTAATCGGGGACTTCCACATCCCCTCTAGGGCCAGGTGGCTCCCCAAGCCCGTCCTGGAGTTCCTGGTCGGGAAGCGCTTTGACCTGGTGCTCTGCACCGGCGACCTATGTACCTCGGATGTCCAACAGTTCCTCTCTAGGCTCGGGCCGGTGAGAGCCGTGATGGGCAACATGGATTACATCCATAACCCTAGGGAGTTCAAGCACAAGATAGAGGACCTAGTAGTGGGCATGAGGCACGGCCACGAGGTCAGGCCTAGAGGCGATATAGAGGGCCTTAAGACGTTGGCCATCCGGATGGGCGTGGACGTGCTTATCACGGGGCACACGCATGTCCCCATGGTGAAGGAGCTGGCCGTGAGGGACCGCAAGATACTCCTGCTGAACCCAGGCTCGGCCACGGGCGTATGGAGCGGCGGCATGACGGCTGGCCCGCCGTCCTTCATGGTATTAGAGATAGACGGTAACCGTCTGACCGTGCACTTGTACAAGGTGGGCTCTGACGACCGGCTAGAAGAGGAACTCTATGAGTTCGTGAAGGAGTGAGAGAAGCCCGTGGGACCGTGGTGGCCTGAAGCCTTATCTGGCCCCACAGCCCCCCGGCCCTGGGCCGGAGGTCGGATAGGATTGCCGCTAAAGGATGGAGACTTCGTGCTCGTGGATTACACGCTGAAGGTGAAGGAGACGGGCCAGGTGATAGACACCACGCGCGAGGAGGTAGCCAAGGAGGTCAGCATCCACAGGCCGGACAAGACCTACGAGCCTATGTTAGTCGTCATAGGCGCTGGCTGGGTGCTGAAGGGCTTAGAGGAGCGCTTAAAGGAGATGGAGGTGGGCGAGGAGAAGACCGTCGAGCTGCCGCCCGAGGAGGCCTATGGGCCTAGGGACCCGCGCAAAATAATCATGATGCCGGCCAAGCGCCTCTCCCAGCGCGGCGTGGTGCCCAGGGTGGGCCAGAGGGTCCAGGTCGAGGGGCTCGGCACTGGCGTGATAAGGGCCGTGGGCTCTGGCCGCGTCCAGATAGACTTCAACCATCCGCTCGCGGGTAAGACGCTCATCTATGAGGTGGCCATCAGGGCCAAGATAGAAGACCCCGTGGGGAAGGTGAGGGCGCTCATCCATAGGCGCCTGCCGCTTGTGCCAGCCGAGAAATTCGAGGTCGAGTTCGGCGAGAAGGAAGTAATCGTGAAGGTGCCCGAGGAGGCCCTATACGTGGAGGGCATACAGGTCGTGAAACGAGGCCTGGCTAACGATATATTCCAGTTCTTCAAGGACGTGGATTTAGTGAGGTTCGTGGAGGAGTTCAAGAAGACCTGAACACGGGCACATTATTGGATTATTGTTTTGGCTAACCTGCCCATCCAATAGCAGAGGAGCGCGGCGGCAGCCCCCATGACCACGTACTCGGCCACCCTCTTGGCCCTGCGCCTCAGCGGCTGGCCGCGGTCGACCCCGAGCCCTATGGCCGCTAATAGCGCGAAACTCAGGCCCCAATTCAGGTGTATAGCTACCCTAAGCGGGAAGAGGAGCACGGGAATAGCTATCAGCGTGAAGATAGCACCCGTTGCTAAGAAACACAACGCGGTTCCCTTCCACACCTCGGCCCGGCTGTGTAGTTCCTCGCTCTCCTCCTGCACGTGGAAGCCTGCAGCGTTCGCTAGTGCATCTGCCAGGCCAGCCACGACTAGCCCGATGAAAACGACTGTCCTATCGCCCAAGACCTACAGCCCGGTGATTATGCTGAGGGCATGTATGATGCCGTCCATGACCCCGAGGAAAATCCCCTGAATGCCCTCAGGTCTCGCCCGGCGGCCAACCTCTCCACCGCGAAATGCCGCCTTTCTTGGCTTAAAAGCGTTCTCTTCGCCAATAAAGTGAGGCACTCCTAACTCCTCAGATGATGGTAAGTACGTCAATTAGCGCTCAACAACCATCGTTCTGCAGGACGCGGCGTTACGTGGTCTGGCGTACTATCCCCTTGTCCTTAAGGCGGGCGCATAGCTCGCAGAGGCACTTAGATACCTCATCGGGCTTGATGGAGCCATCCGCTATTTTGCCCGCAATCTCCCTAGCCATCTTCCTGAGTTCCTCGGGCTTACAAACCAGCCCCGCGATCTTCCCGCGCTTCGCGGATAGGTAATGGCTGATAGAGGCTTGCGTGACCCCGAGCAAGGAAGCCACTTTGGATTGCGGGAGGCCGTGCCTCTCGACTAACTCCCTGGCTATCATCGCCCTGAGCGCCGGCAGCACACGCTTCGCTATGACTTCACAGGGCAGGCCCACCTCAGGCCCCCGTAAAAGCTGCCTTAACACCCTTATATTTTTGTGCTCAGGTACGTAATCACGGCATCAGGTGGGCAACAAGAAGCTCATGGATGATCACGGCATAGCCGCGGGCGAGCTGGCCTCGGCCATCTCTGAGATGGAGGGGCGGGGCGAGACGGTCGTGCTTCTGGCCCTGGATGGCACCTTGGTCGCGGCCATAGGACTCCTTGACACGCCCAAGGAGCACTGCCGGGAGGTTATGGAGAAGCTGAAGGCCATGGGCTTGGAGATCTACATGCTGACTGGGGACACGGAGAGAGCGGCCAAGACAATCGCCGCTGAGCTGGGCATAGAGCACGTCTTAGCGGACCTCTCGCCCGAGGAAAAAGGTGGGCAAGATAAGGGAACTCCAGGAGACCGGGAGAGTAGTGGCCATGGTAGGTGATGGGATAAACGATGCGCCAGCCCTCACCCAGGCCAACGTAGGCATAGCCATAGGGGTCGGCGCTGACATAGCTATCGAAGCCGGCGACATCATGTTGGTGAAAAACGATCTGAGGGACGTAGTCAGGGCCCTCGAGCTCAGCAAGCTCACGTACAGGAAGATAAAGCAGAACCTCTCCTGGGCCTTCATCTATAACGTGCTCATGATACCCCTGGCGGCCGGGGCCTTTTACCCGATCGTGCACCTCATGCTGAGGCCGGAGCTATCGGCTACCGCCATGATATTCAGTGATGTGAGCGTCGTGAGCAGCTCCCTCCTCATGAAGAGGTACGAGAGAAGACTCAGGGACATAATTTAAGAGGCTGTTAAGCACAAAACTCGTAAAATTGCTTTATCGGGGGACATGTTATCGCATCCAGCCTCGCCTCCTTCGGGGGACATCAATCACACGTGGAATAGCCATCGCCGAACTCCAAGAGGGCCTGCCTGGCCTCGGGGGTTAGTATGCCGCTGCGCTGGATGGGATTCAAGTTGATGACGTTCCTGCCAAGTTCCCTGCACAACGCCTTATATTTACTGAAGTCTAACCCTCTCATCCTCCCGCGACCCCCCTAAGACAGCGGCTTATCCATCAACTCAAACATCCTGAGCAGCGCGCTCCGCGCTCTCTCGGCCACTTTCTTAGGGACTCTTACCACGTGTTTTCCTCCTTCAAGGCTAGGTAGATGGTCTCCAACGTGTTGACCTTCATGTTCGGGCAGATAGCGCCCTCATATGCCGGTATGAAGATCTTGCCGGGATTCTCCTTCCTCATCCTATGCGGTAGGCTTATCTCGGTACACATTATGAACTCCTTAGCGCTTGACCTTCTGGCGAATCAGGCTTATCTTCATAACGGCGTTATAATGGACTTATATAAGTGTTTCCACGAAGGCCTCCAGGATCAACATGGCAAACGTGACATGCAAGGAGCTGGTCAGCTCACGGCGCTTACTATTCAGTTCACCCCGTTATCACGAATTCACAGTAATCGTCTCCTCTGGCAATGCACTTCACTTCGATTGCCTTAAATTTCCCACCATAGACTTCATCAAAAGCTCCCTCTAACTCACCCCTTATCAGATGATTCACCGGTCTATCTTTCTTGCCAATAAACACCTTGCACTCAATGTTATCGTACAACCGTATTACGAAAGAGCGCCCTTCTTCATCATATTTCACTATCTCATACCGGAACCACCCTCCTGCTGCATGTAGAGCTAGGAAGGCCTCTATGAGCTCACGGCCTCTTAGGTTAAAGCGTTCCCTCATACTTTTGATAGCGTGCTTAGCGGTCTGCATCCCTATTTCAAACAAAATGGCGTGACCTCCTGTCCCGAATACCTCATCTAACCATTCTAATGTCAGTTCCACATAATGGGGGGTGGTGAGGAGAATCGCTTGCCTATCTAATACGGTGATCTGGCGAATATAACTGTTGACGACCAAGTCGCCGAACCTTCTTACCGCTTCTCTGACGTCCAGGACTGAGCTAAGGTTTTTCAACTTCTCTACTAGTTGTTCGAGTGTTAGCCTAGATTTCGTGAGGTCAAGGAACATACATATTTCGCCGACTTTTTCATACGGCTCCGCTAATATGAGCCCTGAAAGAATATTGATATTATGCTTAGCTATTTCAGAAGCGATCTCGGCTAAAACCCCGGGTATGTTCCTGGCCTTAATCACTAGCTGCGTCAACTTCCTCCCTGGAGCGTACATGGCACAGGGAAATGCCAGAGATGGCTCCTGTGTCTTGCTTTTCTTACTCATTTCGGAATACCCCGAAAAACCTCCAGATTTTAAGCTTGTGCACATACTATAATTCCTTTCTTAACGGTGAGAACGAGCTTAAAATGATGGTATCATGGTCACTAATTTATAATCACGGAAGATCAAGGTTCTTTGTTTTTCACAAACTAGCTTAATCTTCTTTCGTGAGAAAAGATAATAAGAGTTATGGCCACCCGCCACCTCGGTGGGCGGCGATGGTACTCCAGAGATCAGTTGAGGATATCGCTAAATTGGTGGAAGTGATAGAGAAGGTAGGCCCCAGGAACCTGTCCTTAGTGGCTAGGCTGGCGGGAATTCCCGTCGAAACGGCCAGGTATATAGTAAAGGTAAGGCTTCCAAGGCTTGGCTTCAGGTTTAGGCCCGTTGTTAATGGGAAGCATTTGGGGCTCGTCATGTACTTCTTAAAACTCAGCTTTAGCGATAAATTCCGTGACCTAGCGCCCGATGTGTTCGATGTTTTAGCTAGGAGGGCGTACATAACCTATTATGCGGCTCTGCTTCCACACGACTATTACATAGCCCTGGCTAGTGTGCCCGTGACGCTTGAAGACAAGTATCGGCATCTCTTTGAGTTATTAGCAGACGAGGGCGTGTTGAACCTACACGACATATACCCGCTAGACGATATATGGTGGACTTCGGCCGATATCAGGGGCTTTAATATAATTAGTGGAGAATGGTATGCTAAACTCCCGAGGCCCAGCACTTATCGTAGCACTAGAATAACAAGGCCTGCCCGTGGTAAACCGATGGTAGATAAAATAGACCTACTTATAATAAAGGAGTTGCAGAAAGACCCATTACAGCCGTTTACCCGTATGGCAGAAACCCTGGGTATCAAGGAACACGTGTTGAGATACCATTATAACGAACACGTGGTAAACCGGGGGCTAATTCCAAGATACCAAGTGGTTTGGTCTCCTAGGGAAGACCTCTTGGAAGGCAACTACATAGGTCTGGTGCTTTTTTACGAGGGCTTAGACGAGGAGAAATTTGAGAGGATAAATAGTATCCTTAAAATAATCCCGTTTTCAAGCCTTGAAGGCGTATCAAAAATGCGCATGACGTGCGTTGCGATAGTGAGGATACCCTCCTCCTGGCTAGTCCGTGTCCTAAGGCTCATCCGGGAGGAAGTTACTTTCCGTAATGCAACCATATCGATCATAGATACGTTAAGAATGAAGCGTTATACTATTCCCTACGAGCTCTTCGACGACAGACTGGGGTGGACCTTAGAAGAAGAAAAAGTATTGGGGGCTATAGGGCGCCTAACCGCCGCTGCCTCTAAGGCGATCTAGCGTAAGGATCGGGGAGCGGATCCGGGTCGTCTATCGGATCGCCTAGCAGGGAGACGTCGTTTCTGCTAATGTAGTAGGGATCGGGGAGCGGATCAGGATCATCTATTGGATCGCCCGCGGGCTCTGCATTAGCAGTTAACGCCAGATTCACTATGTTTATGGCAAGCGCCCCGAGCGTGAGCCAGGCGGCTATCAACGAGAGGGCTATTAGGCCTATCAGAAGAGCGTGCTTCATAGTCGCTCACCGCCACGATATCGGCATAATAACTAATATAAGATTTTCGGTAATCACAAGGTACGCATGAATTCAGTTGTGAGAAACGAGAAGACAGGCAGCCATCAAATTCAGCGCCGCATCGGGTTAGTAAGACACATAACACCTCAGGGACTGTGCTTGAGCTTGAAGAAGCGACAGAAAAACAAGAAAGGGAAGGGCATTAAGCGTTTTTCATGGAGCCCCGGCCGGGATTTGAACCCCGAGACCCCTGCCTTACCAGGCCCGAAAACCAAGCCCTTTTGATGTAACACTCATCGCCCGGACCATGCTTTACATACCAGTACGCTCGTTTTCCCTTCCTCTTCCGCACAAGACGCCCAAGACGCCCACACCTCGGGCATCGCACCAGCTCCTCACGCCTGGGAACCGGGACCGGGACAGGAATCGCCACGATGATAATACGCGTGCTCACGCTGTACCCTAACGTACACTAGCTTATAAGAACGTTGGAACTTCTGCTTCATATCAATCTCCATTACTTTAACGACGGAGTTCGTACTCAAGTCTCTCAGCTTGCCTTTCTCGATATAGTTTCGGTGCTCTGTTTCTGCGGGTTCCAAAGACCTCTCTGATGGTAAGGTAAATGTTTAATTACCTGGTAATCACGTGATTACCGGGTAATTAACGTTGGGTCAGACCGTGGTAAGCAAGGTAGGCAGGAA
>CAZWYW010000045.1:0-10226 GCA_964638535.1 uncultured Candidatus Bathyarchaeia archaeon
TGGCCCGCGGCATCGTGCTGGAGAAGGTGGGCGTGGAGAGCCGCCAGCCTAACTCAGCTATCCGTAAGTGCGTGCGCGTCCAGCTCGTGAAGACGGGCAAGGTAGTGACGGCTTTCCTGCCCGGCGACGGCGCCCTTAACGTGGTAGACGAGCACGACGAGGTCATAATAGTGGGCATAGGGGGCAGCAGGGGGCGCTCCATGGGCGATATCCCGGGCGTGAAGTATAAGGTCATCATGGTGAACGGCGTGCCGCTCCAGGATCTGGTGACCGGCAAGCGCGAGAAGCCCATGAGGTGATGTGCGTGAGCGGGAAGGGTTCTGAGGGCGCTAAGAAGGCCTCCAGGGACGCGGCGGGGTCAGAGGGGGCCGGGGAAGCCGAGATAAAACTCTTCGGGAAGTGGAGCTTCAGGGGTGTAGAGGTCCGCGATCCCGGCCTGAAGAAATACATCTGCCTTAAGCCCGTCTATTGGCCGCATAGCATGGGACGTCACGAACACAGGCGCTTCGGGAAAGCCGAGGTCAACATAGTGGAGCGCTTCATCAACCAGCTCATGAGGCCCGGGCGTAACACGGGCAAGAAGGCCAAGGCCATAAAGCTCCTGCGCAATGCCTTCGAGATAATACACCTCCGCACGGGCGAGAACCCGGTACAGGTGCTCGTGCGGGCTGTCGAGAACGCGGCTCCCTGCGAGGACACCACGCGCATCGCCTATGGCGGCATCGTGTATCACGTCTCAGTTGATATCTCACCTCAGAGGCGCGTGGACCTGGCCCTGAGGCACCTAGCCGAGGGCGCCAGGCAGGCAGCCTTCAGGAACCCCAAGTCCTTAGAGGAATGTATAGCTGAGGAACTCATCTTGGCCTCCAGGGGCGATATGCGCAGCTACGCCGTCCAGAAGAGGCACGAGCAGGAGCGCATCGCCGAAGCCAGCAGGTGAGATGCCCTTACGCTCCTACATGAACTTGAAGGGCTAGCGGCCTTATCGAGTTCCTTAGGACCTAGTGCTTAAAACGCCTAAGTGGATCTTAACGTTTATAAGAAACCCTTCTCATGCTCTCAGGTGTTTCAATTGACTAGCGAAGAAGGCTCGCCTCTCGTGGAGGCGCTTAAGAAAGCGCTGAGCAGGGTTTTGCGCTATCAGGAGAGAGTGGTCATATTCATCGATGGGCCGAACCTCTACGCGGCGCTACGGATGTTAGGGCAGCGGATAGATTATTTCAAATTAGCAGAGGAATTAGCGCGGGGGCGGCGGCTGATAAGGACCTACATCTACGTGACGTATAACCCGGAGAACGAGGAGGAGAGGCGCAAGATGGAGGGCTTTAGGCGCACCCTGGAGCGGGGCGGGAGTTTTATCGTGAAGGCCATACCAAAGCACCCTAAGTTCATCAACGAGGGCGGTGTCAAGCGCCGTATCTGGGTGGAGAAGGGCGCGGATGTAGCGCTCGTGACGGATATGCTGAAGCTGGCCTACAACGACGCTTACGATACCGCCATCCTAGTCTCTGGCGACACAGATTTCGTGGAGGCCATAAGGGCCGTCAAGGAGCGCGGCAAGAAAGTGGAAGTGGTCATGTTCTCTAACGTGGTAGGCGATGACCTGATACGGGTGGCAGATGAGTTCACGGAACTCGGGTGGCTCTTACCCAAGGTAAGGTTAGAGGGCTGGGGGCGTTCTATCGGGCCAGTAACATCAGGACCAGACCAGCTACCTGGCCCAGCACAGAGCTAGCTATCAGGGCTGAAGCAGCTAACAGACCCTCGCGCCTACACCATTCCCGGCCCCTCTTACGCTCTAAATACGCCCTCAATAAGCCGCCTATGGCGAAGGGGACAGCGTAATAAGGCGGTAGCACGAGCCCGAGGGCCAAACCCATCATAGAGACAGGCGTGAGGGCCTCTAACAGGGCGCCGGCTATAGCGCCCACCGCGAAGGTCAGGGGATCTATTATGCCCGAGATACGCCTCTCGGCTACCATCCTCACGAGGGGGAGGCCAAGCATGAGGTTCACGCAGGGCATCTGTGGGCTGGGGAGACCCCAGGCCCGCCAGGCGAAGAAGACGAAGGCCGCGCTGGCCAAAAAGCTCGGGAGCCAACAGACCAACCTGGCCTTAATCACGTCCTTAGCGCTCAAGCCCAAGTCCTTCATAGCCTTTGAGTAGCCAGCGATCAGGGTGCCTTCCCAAGAACCCCACGACCCCTGCCCCGGCATGGCTACGTAGGGCGTATAGCCCTTGTAGCCCGTGGCCAACACCGGCGCGGCGTAGAGCCAGAACTGGTGCGTGCCGCTCGTCATGCCGAGTTCCCCGGCCATCTTCACCAGTATAGCATAATCGAGCGTGGTGAGCAGCACGGCCGCCAGAAGGGCTATCGCGGTTGAGAGTAGGGGGCTCAGGGGGGCTAAGGGATTCAGCAGATAGGCCAACAGGGCCGTAGAGGTCAGTATGGCCAGGTAGAGGGCTAGAAGCTTCTTCCTGGCCGCTAAAGTCCTGAAGAAGTAGGAGAAAAGCTCCCCGTAGCTCAGGCTCTTGAGCTCGGCCGTATCACCCTCACCTGCCTCAACTTCCCCTTCGCCCGTGCTGGCAGCCAGCTTCTTGGCTATCTTCTTGAACAAAGACACTAAGATGCCCCCTAATAACATCATGCCTAATGCCGGGGAGATTAGGTAGCCCATTACGGCGGCCATGTAGAGCTCCATGGGCTTCCCAGGCGACTGCAGGGCACCCGTCCAGACCAAAAGGGGCGTTATGAGAGCAAACGCTAGTAAGCTAGAGGCCAGCATGCTGAGCGAGACAGCCGTGCCTATCATGAAGCCACAGGCGAGGAAGGTTAAGCTGAGGGCCGCGCCCACCACGAAGCCCGGCGGCAGGAGAGGCGAGAGATCGATGAGCGTGGCCGGCACGCCGAGGGCCTCAAGGAGGTATTGTGCTAGCGTGATGGAGAAGCCCAGGGCCATGAATTTGGCCACCAGCTTAAGCCCGCGGCCTCCCTCTCCTAGGCACGCGTTGATTATGGCTGCTGGCGCCCTGTAAAACGGGAAGACCAGCCTCCCGGCTTTCTCGATGAGAGGCCAGGTAGCATAAGCTACTACTAAGCCCGTCGCGGCCGATAAGAAGCTTATCGCGAAAAGAACAGTTAGAGGGACCGCCCAGGCCCAGAGGGATGCGCTTTGGCTTGCGTGCCCTAAGCTAGGCGGGACAAGCCACCGAGGAAGCGAGAAGCCCTCGAGCTCCTCAGAAGCGAATATTATGAAGCTTAACGTCCATCCTACGGGCAAGGCCATTCCCGCGGCTACCACGCAGGACGCTAGCTCTCGCCTATCTGACCCCCGGCCCAGCTTGTGGAAGAGACCGTAGGCCAAGAATATGGTTATGGCCGAGAAGCCGAAGCCCATACCGAAGTTCACATTCAGGTAAGTGTTCACGACCGTATAGATCACGGATAACATGGCGCTCAGGGCCGTGGCCCGGGGCGTTAAAGCGCTACGACGCACCCCCGACACGCTTTCCCTCGGCTCCCTCGGCTAGCGCTATTAATAAGGCGAGCACACGAGGCGTGGTCGCGAAGGGCGTTCACGAGGAGTGTTCATAAGAAGTGAACGTGATAGGCATAACCTTATACAGCGCCGCCCGCCCACATGGCCCAGGCGGGCCGTGATGAACCCAACCTCGCTGAACGGTGATTGCGATCTTGAGTGCCGAGCCCGCCATGATAAAAGTTTATTAGTAAGCGCCTCAAGTCTAGGGCGCTGTTTTCCACCAGATAGGATCCATAATAGTTGGTTGCTTAGGAGGTGAGAAGTATGGGGCGCATTAAGGTTGCCATAGCCGGCGTAGGGAACTGCGCGTCGGCCCTCGTTCAGGGCGTATACTACTACAGGAACGGCGGTGACTTACCCGGCCTCATGCACGAGGACTTCGGCGGTTACAAGGTAACGGACATAGAGTTCGTGGCGGCTTTTGACGTGAACAAGGATAAGATAGGCCGCGATTTAGGAGAGGCCATTTTCGCCGAGCCTAACTGCTGCGTGAAGTTCGCTGACGTGCCCAGGCTGGGCGTGGAGGTCCTACCAGCGCCCATTTTGGATGGCGTGGCGCCGCACATGGTGAAGCCCTTCAAGGCCTACAATGACGGCGATAGCATAGACCCTGTGGACGTGGCCGAGGTCCTAAAGGACGTGGGCGCGGATATGCTCATCAACTTCGTACCCGTGGGCAGCTATGAGGCCACGCGTTACTACGCCGAGGCCTGCCTAAGGGCTGGCTGTGCTTTCGTGAATTGCATACCCGAGTTCATAGCCTCCGACCCCGAGTGGGCCAAGCGCTTCGAGCGCGCTGGCCTGCCCGTGGCCGGCGACGATATTAAGAGCCAGGTCGGCGCTACTATCGTCCACCGCACGCTCGTGGACCTGCTTGTGAAGCGCGGCGCCAAGATACTCGAGACCTACCAACTCAACATAGGCGGGAACACGGACTTCCTCAACATGACCATGGAGGAGCGCTTGAAGACGAAGCGCATCAGCAAGACGGAAGCCGTGACGAGCCTGGTGCCATACGAGGTGCCGACGCGCATAGGCCCATCTGATTACGTGCCCTTCTTGGGTGATGCCAAGATATGCTATATCTACATAAGGGCCTTGAAGTTCGGCGGCACTGAGCTGACCATAGACCTGAAGCTGAAGGTAGAGGACTCGCCCAACTCGGCCGGCGTGGTAGTAGACGTGATAAGGGCCGTGAAGCTGGCGCTCGACAGGGGCATCGCTGGCCCGTTGATAAGCATCTCGGCCTGGGCCTTCAAGCACCCGCCCGTGCAGGTATCGGACGATGTGGCGCTCAGGTGGGTGGAGGAGTTCATAGAGGGCAAGAGGGAGCGCTGAGATCCTGGGCGAGGGCCGTGAGGACCGATTACCTTTTTATTCTGATGTCAAGCTCTTAGCCACTTGCCTGCCAGGTAAAGAAGCCCAAGCCGAGCTAGAACTCCTAGACGCCTTTCTCAGGGGCGGCGTCAGGCATATCGAGGTCCTGAAGACCAGCTACCCTGGCGTCCTGCTCGTGAAGACGCCCGTGTCAGCCGATGAAGCTTATAGGCTGGCAATCTCCATGGAGATGGCTTACGTGAAATCCGTGGTCCCTTTCCACGTGATTGTGAGAGCTAACCTGAGAGACGTCAAAGAGGCCTGCCTCAAGCTGGTCAGGGAAGCAGGCTTCAAGCCTGGCGTGAAATTTGCGGTCAGGTGCAGGAGACGCGGCAGGGCGTTTAGATCGAGCACCGAGGTAGAGAGGGCCTTGGGGAAGGCCATAAAGGAGGCCACGGGGGCCGAGGTAAACTTGAGACAACCCGATGTGGTACTGAGGATAGAGGTCATAGACGGCCTGGTCGGTATATGCGTACAGAAGCGCGTATAAGGGGCGCTTACTTTCGCTTCCCTCTCCCTCCCCGGCCTTAAGAAAGCCGGGTGCAAAGGGTATAAGAGAGGCCGCGCCGCCCATCGCCTCGATGTGCCATGGTATGGCCTAGCTCCTACGGCCGCATAAGGCTCTTCAGGGATGAAGAAGTCCTGAGCTTAGATTACGTGCCCGAGAGGCTGCCTCACAGGGAGAAGCAGCTCTCAGAACTCTTCAGCATCTTCTCACCCATCTTGGAGAAGCCCGGCAGCGCGGCCAGGAGGGTGCTCATAACAGGCAATATAGGGACGGGCAAGACCGTGACGGCCAAGAAATTCGGGGAGCTGATACAACTAGAGGCCCAGAGGAGGGGACTTGAGTTCCACTACGTACACGTGAACTGCCGGATACAGAGGGGGAGCTTCTTCCACGTCCTCCTCAAGGCCGTGAGGCATCTGAAGCCCAGCTTCCCAGGCAGGGGCTTCGCCACCCACGAACTCCTCTCGGCCCTTCTGGACGCCCTGGACGAGAGTGACGCCTACATGATACTGACCTTGGACGACATGGAGGCCCTCGTGGATAAGTGCGGTGCGGATCCCTTTTACGACCTCTCCAGGGCGCACGACGATAGGACAGGTGGCCCTTACAGGCTCTCGCTCATCTGCATCCTCAGGGACCCGGACAAGCTAGAGAAGCTAGACCCAGCCACTAGGAGCACGTTGGAAGAATACGTCATTCACATGCCGGATTACACGAAGGAACAGCTCTTTGACATACTCATGGATAGGGTGCGCTTAGCCTTCTACGAGGGAGCCGTGAGGGAGGACGTGGTGGAGTTCATAGCAGAAATAGCGGCGCCCAGAGGCGATGCCAGGTACGCCATAGAGCTGCTCTGGAGGGCTGGCAAGCTGGCTGAGCTGGAGGGGCAGGCGGAGATAATGCCTGAGCATGTTAGGAGGGCCAGAGCACAAGTGTGGCCTGTGGAAAAGGATGTGCTCAAGGCCTTACCGCTCCACGCTAAGCTCTTCCTCTTAGCCATAGCCAGGGTGTTCAAGTTCACGGACGAGGCGTACATCTCCATGGGGGAGGCCGAGGACACCTACAGGATGGTTTGCGAGGAGCTGGGACAGGAGCCCCGTAAGCACACCCAGGTCTGGAAGTACGTCCAGGACTTAGCCAAGCTCCAACTCATATCCACTAGGCCTTCCGGACAAGGCTATAGGGGCCGGACCACGCTGATAAGCCTCTACTCTATACCGGCTGAGGAATTAGAACGCGAGCTAAGCACCCTCCTCTCTAAGGAACTTGAGGTAGAAGTGAATTGAGGTTGGAAGAGCTTTTTCTCCTGCCCGGGGAGGCTTAAGATAATCATGGCCCTGCTGGAGCATGGCGAGCTCAACATATCTAAGCTGGCCAGGCTCTCGGGCCTTAATTACGTGGCGGCCGATAAGCACGTCAGAGAGCTCTCGCGCTTGGATGTGGTGGTGGAGCGGAGGCTCGGCAGGGCGCGCATGGTGAGCCTAGACGACCGGAGGTCAGAGGTAAGGTTCTTAGGGGATTTCATAAGGGAGTGGCGCTCCCTCTCCAACGAGACAACGGCTTAAATCATTATAGCCTGGCCCCTCCTGGGCACTATCACCTCACCGCCGCCCTCCTCAGCCACGTCCGAGATGAACTTGGCGAAGGATCGCGGCCTGGCCGTGTGGATGGGCAGCACGACCTCGGGCCTGAGTTCCTGCACCACTTGCCTCAGGTGATGGGGGTGGGCGTGACCGGAGGCATGTATGTGGTAAATGGGGACGCCGAACATCTCGAGCCAGTTCTTCAGCCTCTCGAATTCTATTTCGCTTTCCTCCTCGAAGGGTTCCGAGGAGCTTAAGATGAAGCAGCTACCCGGCACCGGCTCTACCTCTATGATCTCGCGCTCCCTGAAGAAGGCCGTGAGGAGCACGTAATCTGCCTGCCGGGCTTTCACGTCTTCTTTGACCTCCGAGAAAGCCAGGACATCCTTGCCTACCCTGGGCAGGTCCTTAAGGCCCGCGTCACTCTCCAGGGCCTTTAAGGCGTAGAGGAAACCCTCGGGGGCCACCAGCTCGCGGCCTACCTCGGAGGCTACTTCCTTAAGCGTCCTCAGCCTATCCACGTCATAGCTTGATGTATTCACGATGATCAGGCCCTCGCAAGCCGTCATGCACCTCAGCAGCAAGTCTTTCACGTCCTTCTCTGTAAGGGGGTTAGCTGTCTCGCCCACGTTCGTCCCCTCACATATCAGGGCCTTGACGCCTCCTGCCTCAGCCGCGAGGTCGAGGGCTACTTCCCAGAACTGCTTCTTTGTGGTCTCCCCCTGGCCGGCAGCCCTCAGTTCCTCACTGTAAGAGCCGTGGAGCCTGAAATCGCCAGTATAGACCACCAGGCCGCCCGGCGTGTCTATGATGAAGGCGTAGGCGCCCGGCACGCTGTGGTCCACGTGCCAGGGCACAATAGCTAGGTCGCTGAGCTCGATCCTATGCCTCGTCCGGAAAGTCCTCACGTTCTGATCCAAGAGCGCTCTCACACGCTCCACTAAAGGGCTCTTCCTAGCCCTGCCGTACCTGGCCCTTACGAGCGCGTACGCCGTCTCGCCCATGTAGATGGCCGGGCCTTCTTCGCCGGGCTTCAACGTGCAGATGGCGTCATAGTGGTCCGTGTGGGCGTGCGATATCAGGCAGGCCGTTACATCGGACCTAACGTGGTCAGAGCCAGGCTCCCGCAGGTCCTCATGCACGATGCCGACTCTGAAGTACTCGCCCGGCTCCCTGGGCATGAGGGTGGGGAAGACGAAGTAGCGGCGCCACCTGGCGAAATTACAGCCCATATCTAATAGTACTTTGTCCTCGCCTACCTCGAGCAGCACCTGGTTCCCGCCTACTTCGCCCTCCACGCCCCCGAAGAAGGTGAGCTTTATGGTCATGGCGCCCCGACCCCGCATACCTCGTATATAGCTTCTATGACGTGGGAGGGCGTGAGGATACTAAACACACGGGCGAACCTAGCCGATGGGGCTTTCCTGACCAGCTCCGGCGAGCCACCAGCACGGAGGTAGCCCTCGACGAAGGCCTTGGCCATTAGCTTGAAGGGCTCAGCTGAGGCCACCGAGGGGATGTAGTGGCCCGTGTAATAGAGGAACTCGGCCACGTCCCAGGCCATGTCGCCGCCCTCGGATGCCTGCTCTAGATCCACGATGAAGAGACGGCCTTCCCGCCCTACTATCATGTTCTCGGGCTTACAATCCCCGAGGGCCACGCCAGCCCGGTGGACCTCCGCCACGAGGCGCCCCGCCTCCTCCAATAGGCCGAGCACCTCCCCTTCATCGGCCTCCCCGAAGGAGAAAGCCCTTATGAGGTCTGAGAGGTTGGCACCCTCTATGAACTCCTCCACGAGCGTGTTGCTCTTCAAGTCAACATGAAATATCCTCGGGACGGGGAAGCCCATCTCCTCCAGCTTCCTGCACATGGTATACTCACGCCTGAGCCTCTCCCGGCCGGATATCACGAACCTCTTGGCCCCGAGTGCCCAGAGGCGGATGGAAAACCACTTCAAGTTATCCCAGTTCCTGAACCTCTTCACCACGAACCTCACTGTGCCCTCCTCGCTCCTAATGGCGACCAAATAAACCACATTTAGTGAGCCGCCTATCTCGCTGACCAACACGTCGTCCCGTGGTCCCACGGGCCCTACTGCCCTGGCTATCTCCTCTAAGGCCACTTCCCTCAGGGCCGGCACGAAGCCCACCGATGTCTTCAGCAGGAGGAAGTCCTCGGGCCTCGGGAGGGCCCTTAAGGGGTTGATGCGGGCTCCCAGGCTGAACCGCCTGTAGAAAGCTTCTTCCTCCAGCAAATAGGGCCTGGTTACGCCCACAAGCACCTTGGTCGTGTACTTCCCCAGGCTTCTTAAAGCGCCCTTCACGGCCCAAGCCGCGCTCGCTAATAGACCCCTGCGCGCCCTCTTCAGCAGCCTGGCCGTCGGCCTCACCAGGCCATCTTCTAGGACCACCAGGCCCTCGCTCTCTAAGGCCCTGAGCGCCCGGCGGAAGCCCTCCATGATCATGGGCTCGTACTTAGCCCTATCAGCCTGCCGGGCCAACACGTTAGCAAACATGTACGTGGAGGACGGCATGGTACGGGCCATACGGGTTATGGTCTCGTAGAGGAAGTACCTGGGGTCCACGTATATCTCGGGCGCGAACTTCGGGAAGTTAGAGGCTAGGTCCAATAGGAGCTCACGGGCTAGCCTCTCCTTCAGCTCGACCTCGAGCTTAGAGAGGAAATCGGCTCCCTCCACCGGCACGTACGGAACTAGGAGTTTGTCGGCCAGGAGCTCGCCGAGGACGCCTGCCTTCACGTCCCTCTCCAGCACTTTCTCGTCTGTTATGATGAGGAAGACGCTGATGCCCAAGGCCTCTTCTTCAGCGCATTTCACCCTGGGCCCGAAGCGGCTGGCGACTAAAAGGACCTCTAGCTCATCTGATGGCGCCCCATAGCCCAGCGCCCTGGGCCCGAAGGCCATGAGGGCCCTCCAGGCGCCCGCGCCGACCTGCCTCGATGCTGCTATCTTGGCTACCCTCTCCAGCCAGCCCCGCCCGCTCTGTCCCATACGCGCGCCCTCTTCCTCCAGCCCAATAAAACCGGGGGCCGCGCCCCCTTAAGCTCCATGCCCGCGGCTAGGCCTACTTTGATACAGGCGTGGATGTAATTTTGGGGGGAAATCCTCGTCATCCAGAGGCGATCGCACGAAGGAGCATGAGGTAGTGGCGGGCCCGGTGGGATTTGAACCCACGACCAACGGGTTAAGAGCCCGCC
>CAZWYW010000046.1:0-9099 GCA_964638535.1 uncultured Candidatus Bathyarchaeia archaeon
AGAGGCCCGTGAGAGGAGGGCGAGTCTTCGCGGTCGTGAAGGGCGTTATAGACGGCGGGGTTAAGGTGCCCTGCTCGCCCGAGATGTTCCCGGATGAGGATAGGATAAGGGGCGTCCACATAGCCGAGTACGCGCGTGCCCTAGCCGAGAAAGACCCCCTGGCCTACGAGAGGGCCTTCTCGCAGTACCTGGCCCGAGGCCTGAGGCCCGAGGACCTCCCCCAGCACTTCGACGAGGTTAAGGCCCGGATACTCGTCAGCTTCAAGGACGGGGGTGAGCCAGCCGATGACTAGTCGCCTGGCCAGGGAGAGGCTCGAGAACTGGGTGCCCAAGACGCGCGTGGGCAAGCTTGTCTTCGAGGGCAAGATAACGAGCCTTGAAGAGCTCTTCGCCGAGGGCTATAGGATAGCCGAACCCGAGATAGCGGATGCGCTTGTCCCCGACCTCCAGGAAGAAGTCATAACCATAAACCTCGTCCAGAGGCAGACGGATGCTGGCGAGAAGACGCGTTTCAGAGCTGTGGTGGCCGTGGGCAACGAGGACGGCGTGATAGGGCTCGGCTCGGGCAAGGCCAGGCACATAAGGGTGGCCATAGATAAAGCCGC
This sequence comes from uncultured Candidatus Bathyarchaeia archaeon, assembly GCA_964638535.1. GTDB lineage: Archaea > Thermoproteota > Bathyarchaeia > EX4484-135 > EX4484-135 > EX4484-135. The sequence continues at coordinate 606 of CAZWYW010000046.1, forward strand.
CTTAGACGCGCGTAAGAACCTCATCATAGTGAGGCGGGGCTGCGGGAGCTGGGAGTGCGGTTGTGGCCGACCTCACTCGCTGCCGTTCCGCGTCGAGGGTAAGTGCGGCGCCGTGCGCGTAGTGCTCTTGCCAGGCCCAAGGGGCTTGGGGCTGGTGGCCGGCGAGACGGGCAAGATAATCCTTCGCCTCGCTGGCATAAAGGACTGCTGGGTCCGCGCCTACGGGCCTACTAGGACCGTGCCCTCCTATGCCTATGCCATGTTCGACGCCCTGAAGAAGACATATGAGATGGTGATACCGGAGGATTGGGCGTGATGTCAGGCGAGGCAAGCGCCGGGGAGAAGGGCAGCAAGCTCTTGGCCGTGATACGCATAAGGGGCACGGTCAATGTGCCCAGGCCTGTCAGGGAGACCCTGGCCTTCTTAGGCCTCCACAAAAACTGTCACGCCACCTTAGTGGATGATAGGCCCTCTTACTTGGGCATGCTGAGGAAGGCCGCCGTCTGGATCACATGGGGCGAGGTGGACCTCGAGACGTTAGTAGAGTTGCTCAGGCGCCGAGGCCGCCTGAAGGGCAACAAACCCATCACGGATGAATACGCGCGGAGGTTGGGCTTCAAGGACCTAGAGGACCTAGCCCGTGCTATTTATGAGCTCGAGGTTGATTTTAGGAAGCTCCCGGACGTGAAGCCTGTGTTCAGGCTCCACCCGCCCAGCGGGGGCTATAAGGGCAAGATAAAGCGCAGCTACAAGGAGGGCGGTGTCTGGGGCTACCGGGGGCCTGCGATAAACGACTTGCTAAAACGCATGATGTGAGATTTAGGCCCAGCTAACTGGTTCTTACTAGCCAAGCTTTGAAAGGAGGAGCTTAAATCACACCCGGGCTCCTGCTTGCCCAGCTCAAGCCCAGCCCGGCCTGACCTTCGGGAACCGCCTGTGCTTGACCTTTAGGGCTCCCTCGCCCACCGATATGACCCTGTAATCTTCATCTAGCCCGCGCTTGTAGAGGAACTTCTTCAGGAGCTGTTTGACGCGCTTCTTACCAGCTGTGTCGTCCACTTCGAGGGTGAGCTCTGAGCCGGAGACCAGCACTTCGCGCCCGAGCCTCTCACTCAAGAAGCTAGCTAGCTCGTCTATTATGGTCCTCTCCTCCCCCGGCCCGGGCACGCTTGTTTCCTCGGCCTCTTGGCCCTCCCCGCTGGGCTCGCTGGGCTTCTCGGAGGCCAGCTCGCTGGCGTCTACTACTACCCTCACGCCCCGATCACCTCGCCCTCACTTGAGCACGACAGCTATGACCCTTATTTGGTCGCAGGTGTCCTCGCACCAGTCAGCCACGTTCTCTATGGCGTCCATGAGGTCCCTCAGGAGTATCAGCACCGACACGCTCGGGCAACCAGGCCTCAAGCTCGCGAAGACCTTGCGCGCCTCCCTGTAGAGGCTGTCCACCCTCTCCTCGAGCCTCTCCACCCTATCAGCTTCTTTAAGGGCCTCGTGGGGGTTCTCCATGAGTTTTAAAATGGCCCTCCTAACCGCATAAGCGCATTCCTTCACGCCCCTGCTCATCTTGAGGCATTCTTCCAGGATTTCCTCGGGCACCTCGGCCAAGGGCAGGGCCTCTAAGACGCGGGTGGCCTCACGGCTCCAATCAGCGATCATGTCCATGCGCTTCACCAAATGCATGAGGTCCTCGCGGTCCGTGGGCGGGATGATTTCGGTGGCTAACGCGTCCATTATGGCCCTGCGTAGCCTATCCGCTTCCCTCTCGGCCTCGGCTACCCTCCTCACGCAAGCCATCATATCAGCCTCGTCCTTTCTGACAGCGGCCTCAAGAGCCCTTTCTAGGTCCTCTGTGGCCGATACCACGTTGGCCAGATGTTTTTCCATTAAGTTTAGGGCTTTAACCTCCCTCCTGCGCCCGAACCATTTGAGGAACTCACTCAACCGACAGCTCCTCCTTCAGCCCTTTCTCTGGATAGGGGAACACAAAAACTTTCTCATAAGGTACCACCACGAACACCTTATCGCCAGGCCTGAAGGGCTTAGCCGTCATGCTGGGCTCTGTCACGACCAGGAGGTCGTCGTTCTCCAACCTTACTTCATAACGTGTGACAACGCCCTCGAACATCACGCGCTCCACGGTGCCCGGCAGGGCGTTTCGCTGGCCCCTGGCATCGGTCTCCAGGGCTAGGACTTCCGGCCTAATGCCCATCACCACCTTCTGCCCCTTAGCCTGCTCCCTCCCCGCTACTTCTACCGCCAACTCGCCCCTGAGCCTTATCAGGGAGCTTTTCTCGCCTACTTTCTCCACGAAGCCCTCTAGGAAATTGGCCTCCCCCACGAAATGGGCCACGAAGATACTGTTGGGCTTCATGTAGAGCTCTTGGGGCGTCCCGACTTGGAGGATACGGCCCTTCCGCATGACGGCTATCCGGTCCGCTATGGCCATGGCCTCCGCTTGGTCGTGTGTCACGTGGATAGCCGTTCTGCCGAGGGCTTTCACGAGACGCCTTATCTCATATCGGAGCTCGAAGGCTATCTTCGCGTCTAAGGCGCTTAAGGGCTCGTCCAACAAGAGCAGGCTGGCGCCGGTAGCTAAGGCCCTAGCTAAGCCTACTCTCTGCATCATGCCGCCCGAGAGCTCGTGCGGGTAGGCATCCGCCCTGTCATAAAGGCCCACGAGTTCTAACATCTCACGGCCCACGCGCTCAAGCTGGTCCTCAGGCCAGCCCCTGACGCGCGGGCCGTAAGTGACGTTCTCCCAGGCCGTCATGTGCGGGAAGAGGGCGAAGGTCTGGAACACAAAACCTATATCCCGGTCCTCGGGCGGCACGCCCCGCATGGGTTTACCGCCTATGTATATCTCGCCTTCGTCGGGTTCCAGGATGCCCGCTATCAGCCTGAGGAGCGTGGTCTTCCCACAGCCCGATGGGCCTAAGATGCAGAAGTACTCTCCATCTCGCACGTGGAGGTTCACGTGGTCCACGGCCACTATCCGGCCGCCCTCGAATGTCTTGGTTACGTTCACCAACCGTACATCTGGCAATAAGCATCACCTCCCACGGGTAACATACCTGAGGGCCAGGAGGAGGCCGTAGCAGACGGCCATTAAGAGCACAGACGCGAAGGCGGCGGCCTGCCTGGAGGCCTCGCTCCACACCACCACGAGCACGGGCACCGTGCGGGCCGTCCCCATGACCACCATGGTGGCCCCCGTTTCGCTGAGGCTGCGCGTGAAAGCCAGGATGGCCGAGGCCAGGAGGCCGCTGCCCAGCATGGGCAGGACCACGGTCCTGAAGACCGTGAAGGGCGGGGCGCCGAGCGTGCGGGCGGCGTGCTCGAGGCTCGGGTCCAAGCCCTTGAGGGCAGCCACCATGGTCCTGACCACGTAGGGATATGTGAAGGCTACGTGCGTGAGCACTATTAGCCAGAAGCCCGTCCCGACCAGGCCGAGCCCCCTCGGCCCCCAGAAGAGGTAGACGGAGAAGCCCAGGGCGGCCGTGGGGACTACGAGGGGTATATCGGTCAGGGCGTCTAAGAGGGCGCAAACCCGACCCCAATTCCGCCTCACGATGACAACGGCCATGGCCAGGCCGAAGACCAAATTTATGGCCGTGGCCAGGGCGGCTACTTGGAAGGAGGTCATAATGGCCTCTAGGAGCGCCCTCCACTTCTCGTCGGGCGCTGTGAATACCTGGTAAAACACGCCCTTCTCAGGCCTGCCAGCTGGCGACCACCACTTGATGACGTAGGGCAGGGAAAAGCAAGAGGGTATGAGTATGAGGAAGGCGAAGGATGAGAGGGACAGGATATTCCTTATCAGCCTGGGCTCCCTCCCACTCAGCTTGCGCTCGAAGCTAGGCCATACCTTCCTGATCGGTAAGCCCACTTTCTCGCTCAACGTCCTTATGACGGCGAGCATGGCCAGGGCCGTGAGGACCAAGACCATGCTTAAGAAGGCCGCTGGCCCCACAAGCCTTCGTTGGTGCATGGATACGATGGCCAGGGGCGCCGTCTCGGCTATGCCCGCTACCACCATGGTGGCGCCTGTCTCGCCCAGGCTGCGCGTGAAGGCCATGATGGTGCCGGCCACGATGCCGGCCTTGGAGAGCGGCGCTGTCACGGTCCTGAAAGTGGTGAAGGAAGGCGCTCCCAGCGTCCGGCTCGCGTGCTCATACGTCACGTCCACGCCCTCTACCACGCTCACGGATGTGCGCACGATATACGGGTAGGTGAAGGCTACGTGCGTGAGCACTATTAGCCAGAAGCCCCTCGTAAGCAAATCCAGCCCATCAGTCGTGCCCCAGAAGAGGAAGAGGGAGAAACCGAGCGCGGCTGAGGGTACGCCGAGCGGGAGGTCCACCAGGCTATCGAGCACCCGCTTACCCCTAAACTCATAGCGGGCCAGCAGGAGGGCGACGGGGATGCCCATGACCAAGTCTATAGTCGTAGCTAGGGCCGCTATCTCGAAGGAGAGTCCTATGGCCTTCAGCATCCTGTGCCACCTCATGTTGCTGGCCACGGGGTTCTCGAACACGAAATAGCGGACTTCGTCCCACCTCAGGGCCACGTAAGTGAAGAGGAAGATGGTCGGGAGGAGGATCACGAGCGCGAAGAAGGCGAGGGTGATAATATCACAGGCCAGCCGGCAGGCCCGTTTGGATAAGAAGCGCTCTAATTTCCTTAGGCCATCTCCCCCCAACAGCCCGACACCTCCTCACGGCCTACAGGCCATCCAGAGGTCCGGCAGGAGCAGTACAACATCCCCGCTCACCTCGGTGCTCAGCACCTTGGCGGGCAGCTCGGCTTGGACGCCCCACCTCGGGTTAAAGATGTCGGTGTCTGACGGGACGCTCGCGTTAGCGGGCCTGAAGCCGTAGTCCATGGCCTCAGCCTGGATATCTGCCCTGAGCAGGAATTTTCTCAGGGCCTCGGCCACGCGGCGTTGTTCCGGGCTTACCCAGGGCGCGTTCAAGATGCAGAATGGATGATCGCTCATCAGAAGCCCTTCCTCAGGGTAAACGGCTACTAAGAGCTTCTTCCCAGCCGCTTGGTTCTCAAATATCACGAGGCTCTCATAGGCCAAGACCACATTTATCTTATCTGGCCCGCTAGAGACCATATCGCCTACTAACCAGCCCGTGCTGCTCGGGTAAGAAACCGCTCTGGCTTCTAAGCCACGTATCCAGGCCTTAACGGCGGGATCCTCCATGTCCTTAATGGTGAGCTCTGGCGGCTCCTTACCGGTGGCCGCGACCAGCTCGAGGAGGATGGACATGAGGCCTGAGTTGGAGAGCGAGGGGTCAGTATGGGCGAACTTCACCTCATGGCCTCGGCCCGATACGGCTAGGTCATGTAGGTCCCTGAGGCCCCTGAGGCCCCAGCGCTCCTGGAGGTCGGTCCAAGTGATGATGACTAATGGCGATTTCACTAACGGGCTCCAGCTGCCCGGCGGCACGAGAGGCCCTCTCTCCTTCACCAGTTCTGGGTGCTCCTCAGCCCAGAGTTTGTTGGCCAGCGGTATCCAGATGGAGCAGGCCGGGCTCCACACGACGGGTTTTATCTGGCCTAATATGATCTGGTACATGGATTCGCCCGAGCCCATGGGGACGCAGACCACCCGGACCCTGATGCCCGTTTGTTCGTAGTACTCACGCTCGAACTGCGGCACGACGGTCTCGATCCAGGCCTGTTTCTCAGAGCCATAGACCATAAGTATTTCTAGAGCCGCCTTACCTGGCCCGGCTAGCCTTCCGACCTGATAACCTAGGAGGAGGCCTATGGCGAGGCCCAGGAGCAGGCCCACCGCCAACGCTCGGAGGGTGTCGTGCCTCCTCCTGACCGACATTTCCAAAGGGCTAGGGGACAGCCTTATTTAGCTTTCCCCTCAGCGCCTCAGCCCCAGCTCGTCCCGCCTATCGATCATCTCGTGGGCCTCAGGCCCGGTACCTATTAGGCTCACGGGCACCTTGACCTCGCGCTCGAGGCGAGCTACGAAATCCTTGGCTTCCTTGGGCAACTCATCAAATTCCCTGGCCCCCCGGCACTCCGGGTAGAGCACATCCATCTTCGTCAGGGCCACCTGGGTAGCGCCATTTAACATGACAGCCCTCTTAGCCAGCTCGAAGTTGAACGGCGCGGCCCTCCTCCTGCGGCCCGTGACGGAGCCCACCTCTACCCAGCCCCTCCTCTCGATCTCCTCTTGGCTTAGCTCGCCCGGCAGGGGACCAGCACCTACGCGGGTCACGAAGGCCTTGAAGACCACGATGACCTCATCTACCCTGGTGGGGCCGATGCCCACGTCAGAGCACACGGCCGCGGCCGTCACGTCCTTAGAGGTCACGTAAGGATAGGTGCCGTGGTAGAGCGATAAGAAAGTGCCCTGGGTGCCCTCTAACAGCACCTTCCTGCCCTCGTCTAAGGCCCGGTTGACCTCAAGGGGCACGTCAGTGAGGAAGGGCTTAAGTTCCGGCACATCACGGACCAGCTTGGCTACCCTGAGGGCCCTATCAGCGTTACAGGGGCCGCAGCCGCTGCCCGTGGTCCCTATCTTCTCCTTCAGGTGCCCACGCCTATCCGCTTCCTTGTGCTTAGGCTCTATCACGGCACACTGTGGGTCCAGGCCTGCCCTCCCGTGGGCCTTGACGAGCTCTACCTCACGCAAGAAGACCTCTGGGTCCACTAGCACACCGGGGCCTATGAGTAGCCTGCAGCGCTCGTTTACGAAGGCCGATGGGAGCATGCGCATTATGTATTTCTGGCCCTTGTAGACGACTGTGTGGCCCGCGTTAGGGCCTACGCCCCCCCTAGCCGCGACCTCTATATCGTCCGCGAGCGCCAAGTAAGAGATGACCTTACCCTTCCCCGTATCACCGAAGAAACCACATACCACGACCGTGCAGGGCATGCTTTCCTCCCCAGGGAGGGCCTCATGCTCAGCTTAAAAAGATAAGGACAGGACGACCGCTTATCGTGGGTGGCGAGCGTCTTGCCCGTCTTGCCCATAGACACGGGCCGATATGGCACGCCCGAGATGGTGCACGTGTTCGATGAGGAGAGCCGGTTACGCAAGATGTTGTTGGTAGAGGCCGCCCTGGCCAGGGCTCACGCTGAGGTAGGCAATATACCGAGAGAGGACGCCGAGCACATCTGGGAGGTCGCCACCTCCGGCCGCGTGAAGCTCGAGCGTGTTAAGCAGATAGAGGCCGAGATAAGGCACGAGACCATGGCCGTGGCCAGGGCGTTGGCCGAGGCTTGCGGCCCCAGCGGGCGCTATGTCCACCTAGGCGCCACGAGCTCGGATATCCTTGATACAGCCCTGGCCTTACAGCTTAAGGAGGCACTTGACATCCTGGAGGACCGGTTAGCCGAGTTGGTGGCCCTCACGGCCAGCCTGGCCGAGCGCTACAAGCATGTCGTAATGGTGGGGCGTACGCACGGCCAGCACGCCTTGCCGACCACGCTGGGCTTCAAGTTGGCCGTCTGGACGGCCGAGCTCTTCAGGCATCTAAAGCGCCTCGAAGAGTGCCGGGAGCGTGTGTTGGTGGGCAAGATGAGCGGCGCCGTGGGCACTATGGCCGGTTTCGGCCCTAGAGCGCTTGAGATACAGGAGCGCGTCATGGCCATCCTCGGCCTCAAGCCAGCCGAGATATCTACGCAGATAGTGCAGCGCGATAGGTTGGCCGAGCTCATCTGCCTCTTGGCCATCTTGGCCTCCTCGCTCGACAACATGGCCACGGAGATAAGAGAACTCCAGCGCACAGAGATAGGAGAGCTGGCGGAGCCCTTTGACGAGCGCGCCCAGGTCGGCAGCTCCACTATGCCCCATAAGCGTAACCCCATTACCTGTGAGCGCGTGTGCGGCTTGGCCAAGGTGGTACGTGGTTTAGTGGTGCCAGCCCTGGAGAACGTGCCTACTTGGCACGAGCGCGATTTAACTCAGTCCTCGGCAGAACGCTTCTTGGTGCCCGAGGCCCTCATCCTCGTGGACTACATGATATACTTAATGCTCAAGGTCCTCTCCGGCCTCCAGGTCAGACCGGAGCGTATGGTTGAGAACCTGACCTTAACACGTGGCCTCATAATGTCCGAGGCCCTCATGCTCGAGTTGGCCAGGCGCGGCATGGCCCGCGATGATGCCTATAGGCTGGTGAGGGAACTAGCCCTGAAGGCCATCCGCGAGGACAAGCCATTCTCAGAGGTGGTAACCGGAGATAAGCGCGTGATTAAGTTAATTCCCCCGGGCGAGCTAAGGGAGATCCTCAAGCCGGAGAACTACCTAGGCACGGCACCGGAGCAGGTAAAGCGCGTTGTCTCACTCGTGGCTGAGCACCCGAAGGTGGCTAAGTACCTCGAGGCGTTGAGGGGGCGTAACACGCCCGGGGAAGCTTAAGCCAGCACGGGAAAAACTTATTATCCTCTTCAAGGCCCGGTTTGGCCGGAAGCCGGGGTGGCCGAGTGGCACAGGCGGCGGGCTGCAGACCCGCTTACCCGGGTT
>CAZWYW010000047.1:0-5564 GCA_964638535.1 uncultured Candidatus Bathyarchaeia archaeon
GGCCTACCACATGAGGCTGGCGAATAAGGATTTTTAGCTGGGAGGCCCCCCGCCTCCCGGGCCCCCATGGCTCAGCCGTCGGTTGTGTGGGGCGGGGGGCCTCCCAGCTAAAAATCCTTATTCGCCAGCCTCATGTGGTAGGCCATTCGGGGTTTATACCAAAAATAAGAGGATGTTCCTCGCGGCGCGCGGGCCCATCATCTCTGGATGTTCGTCTCGATCTCCCTATGGATGGAGACCTCTATGGCTGAGGGAGCTGGTTTCCCGGGCGGGGTAGGCAGCTCCACTCTTATGTAGATGTCCACTATTATGACGAGCTTATCGCCCCTCACTTCATCAGCCGATACGTAGATAGTTATAGTCCTATCCGCGCCCTTCGTGAACTCCATGGTCCTGTTGAAGAGCAGATTGCCTTCTTCATCGTAAATCGTTATGGCCTTCCGGAAATAGACTTCTGCGCCGGGCGCCATCGCCCTTATCTTGTCCTCTGGCCCCTCCCTCACTATGGGCTTTTTGAACTCAACGCCTGGCCCTATTCTCACCCTCCTGGCGCTCACTGAGATATCCACTTTCACGTCTTTTAGGGGCGAGGAGGCAACAGGCGTGTGGGTGAAGGCTAGCTCGACCTCGACGGCCTCTTTCCCGAGGAACTTAGTTTCGAGGAATTCCCTGCCGCCCAGAGCCAAATACCAGATGCCAGCGCCGACCACCAACAGCAATAACAGGACAGCTGCGGCTGCCCTAGAACCCACCCAAATCACCGACAGAGAAAGCTACCTAGGATGCTAAAGGCATTTCGCTTTCTATATACCTAGAATCCCGCGCTCTTATGCCCACCGTGGCCTTTGGGCACCAGCCTGGCCTCCTTCACCCTGAGGACGCCCGTATAACCATCCCAAGCCAGCTCGCTCTCCACGACTTCAAGTTTATAACGGTAGAGGGGCGCGTCTAGCACGAGCGTCTCATACTCGCCTCCCTCACCCACGAGCGAGATGTTATATCGCTCCCTGAGGGCCAGCAGGTCCCTCACGGCCGATTCATCCAGCTTCCGGCCCAGCCAGGAGGCATCTAGGCCGAGGGCGAAGACGCCCACAAATATGACCTCGAAGCGGTGCTCTAATAGCTCCCTGAGCACCGATAGCTCGTCCCTACCCCATAGTGGCGCGTAGCCGACCAGGCCCAACTCCTCGCACACACGGTCTATGCGCTCCTTCTGGTAACGCGATTTAACAGCCCCCGAGACCACGCCGTCCACGTCTAAGCTCGCTAGGACAGCTTTGAGGTCTTCGAGCTCGCGTTCCTTCACGCCCGAGGTGGACTTGCTGACGAGCGGTATGTCAAGGGCGCGCGATATAAGGGGCAGCAGATGTAAATTGGGCACGTGGAACATCCAGCTGTCCTCGTGCTCGGGTAACATGGCGACTAAGTAGGCGACCTCGTGGCCAGCCCAGACGGCGTGGTGGAGGGCCAGCATGCTATCCTTTCCGCCTGACACAAGGGCCGCGAGCCTCAAGGCCGTGAGCCGGGATGTGTGAGAGCTAGCGAGCTTATTAATTACCCCGGGGGGACGGCAGGTCTAGCGTCAAGCCGGGGAAGCAGCCTTGTTAGCCTGTTGGCTCATGAACTCCCTTATAGCTCTCACGAGGGCCTCTAGGTCTCGTGTCGCTTTCATATCGGTCCGCCACTCTCTGGGCAGGTAGCGCCTGAAGCGCCCAGCAGCCCGCTTATCCATTATTATGACCACCCCCCTATCGTGCTCGCTCCTCTGGAGCCTGCCCGCTGATTGAGCGAGGGCTATGAGACAGGGTACCCTGTTCGCGTAGTGCCAGCCCCTCTTGCCGAACTTCTCCTCGAAGTAAGCCGTGAGGGCTTCCTGGAGACCCGTCTTCTTCGGGTAAGGCAGGCCCACTATGATGACGCCGGAGAGCAGCCCGCGGCCTCCGGCCGATAAATCCACGCCCTCGCTCACTTTCCCCCTCGCCACGCCTAAGAGGACACAGCGCTCGTGAGAGGCCATGAAGGAGAGCACATCCTCCACCTTGGTGCGTCTCTCCTCTATCAGGACGGGCGCGTCTAACGCCAAGCGCTTGGTTATCGCCTTCATCATGTCATACGATGGGAAGTAAACGGCCACGCGCCCCCCTATGGCCTTTACGAGCACGCTCAGCCGCTTAGCTATGTTATCGAACTCCTCCTCACTCCTGAACTCATATTTGGTCGAGACAGCCGTGTCCACCAACAGTAGCCTGTTCTGCCTTGGGAAAGGGCTCGGGACGCTCATGAACTCGGCCTTAGACCTGTCTATGCCCAAGGCCTCCGTGTAGTAATCCGGGTCCCATAACGTGCCGCTCATGAGGAGCGCCGACCTGAGCTCGTTCAGCACGCTCGCTGCCACGGAAGGGTCAAGGCATCTCACTCCTATACGGCCCACTACCTCGCGGCCCCGCTCTAGGGCTAAGGAGTAATGGGCGAACTCACGGCCCACCCGCGAGAAGAACTCGGTTAAGAAGCTGGCGCACCTGCCCACGTAGGAGACGGGAGGCTGGCCCTCCTTGGCCCTGGCTAACCTTATCTTATCGCCCTCTTCCTCCAAGAACTTCAGGAGCGAGACCAGGACGCGCTTGCTCGTGAGGCCAAGCTTGGACATTAAAGCATCCGCCACGAGTTCGGGGTCCACAAGGCGCTCATACTCCGGCCCGTGGAGCCTGTAGGTCTCCTGGCCCATCTCATCCACTAGCTCGGCCATCAGGCCCATGAGGCCCCTATCGGCCACGCCGTACTCATCTGCTTCCTTAGCGGCTCTCCTGAAGGAACGGCTCGAGACCTCATCAGACATCACATCAACAGCCCACTTGTCCACGTTGTGTGCCTCGTCCAGCACGCAGTTCAGCTCTGGCAAATCGGCCCCGAAGCGCCAGAGGATGGCCTCCCTCACCGGCCCGAGGAGCAAGTAGTTGTAGTTGCCCACTAACACGTCTGCTCTCCTGGCCACGCACTTCACGGTCTCGTAAGCGCAGACACCCAGGTCACGGCAGACCTCTACTAGCTCGCCCGGCAGGGTAGCGCCTAAGCGCAGGGCTCTCTCGACCGCCGAGCGAGTGGCCGAGCTGGGCTTGAACCTGGTCCTGTAAGTGGCTTCATAATAGGGGCAGATAGCCCCGGCCCCCCTCCTCAGCTGCTTACAGGCCCGGAGGAAATCCCTGTAGCTGGCTTTAGCGAGGGCCGGAGCCTCCAGCCTTAAAGGACACATGTCCTGCCTGCTGGCGAAGACGGCTGCTTTCAGGTCGAGACCCAGGGCCTCCCTTATGTGCCTTACCTCGCGCACGTATATCTCGAGCTGGGCCTTAGTGCGCGTGAGGATCATGAGCTTGGCCTCAGGGCCCTCTAAACCTGCTTCCCTGGCCATTAGATAGGCCGTGAGGACTGCTACGCTCTTCCCTATCCCACAGGGCGCATTAAGCAAGCCTATCCTGCCCTCAGAGATGATTTTGTAAGCGAATTCTATGACCTCGCGTTGATAACGCCTGAGCTCGGGGTAAGGGAAGTAATCATCAGGCCTCAGTTCCACCTCGCCCAAGAGCCCTTAGCCCTCCTCAGCCACCGCGCGTGGCGCCCTAAAAACCGAGCTAGCACGGGCGGACACAACCTTAAATAACATGGCCCGGCCATAACCGTGGGAATTGGACAAGCGAGCTGCCGTCCTAGATGGGGCGCTGTCCTTTGCATCCCTTATGGTAGCCGTCATGGGGGCCGCCGAGCCCTTAGCCGGCGTCTACCCGGCCCTCTTCTTGGCCTTTCTCACGGGCATCTACGGGGCGCCCTGCCTCGTGTTGGCCCATAAGATAAGCCGGGTGGACCTGGCCCACGCGTTAGCGGCTTACGCGGCCCTGGCCTCCGTTGGCCTAGCGCTCTTCTGGCTGGATAATCCCCTGGGGGCCTGGGCCGCCCTGATATACGCGCTGCTCTTGGCAGCGCCCTTCTTAGCTGGGAGGACAGGCCCGTTCGGGCGTAGACCTGGCTCACGGGGCCGGGCACTAGACGCGCGGCTGCTGAGCTTGGCCAGGAGGCACGGTGGTATCCTCACGAGGTCCTTAGTCGTGGAGGAGCTGCGCTTGAGCTTAGAAGAGGCCGATGCCCTCCTAGCCAAGTTCTGTAGGCATGGGGAGGCCAAGGCCGTGGAGAAAGGCCCTATCACCTTTTACATCTTCCCAGGCGTTCTGGCCAGCCCCGGGGGGCCAGAGGTCAAGGTGCTCGAAGCCCTCATGGAGTGCCCGAGGGGGGCGACCTGGCAAGAGCTCCTAGCTAAGACGGGCTTAGAGGCCTGGGAGCTTGATAAGGCCCTCAAGAGCCTAGAGGGGAGCGGTGCGATACGCTTTTTCCTGAGGTCAGGCGAGTATAAGCTCTCCTGCCTCTCACGCAGGCCGAGAAGCCGGCATCCTCACGGCAGGAAGGCCAGGCGTAGCCGTAGGCCGCCTGGAGCGCAAGGCTTAAGAGCGCCCGCAGGCCTTTCGCCCGGCCAAAAGACCAGGTGGGTACCGGGATGAAGATATTGGCCTCCATGGGCAGGGGGGGCGTGGGCAAGACGACTTTCATAGCCCTCGTGGCCAAGTATCTCATAGAGGTCGGGGAAACGCCTTTCCTGCTCGTGGACGCTGACCCGGACCAGAGCCTGGGCGATATGGTGGGCGTTGACTTAGCGGCTGAGGGCAAGAAGACCATAACAGATCTCGTGATGGAGGTCTTTTTCGAGGGAGGCGGAACCCTCGTGGGCCTCCCGCCCTCGGAGCGCATAGAGAACGCCATATGGGAAGAAGGCCTTTACGAGGGAGAGCACTTCGATTTCCTCGCCGTTGGCACGAAGTACACGGAGGGCTGCTACTGCACCCCGGACGCGGCCCTGAAGGGCGCTCTAGAGCGCATCACTAAGACCTACAAATACGTCATAATAGACGCCCCAGCTGGCCTAGAGCAGCTCAACAGGCGTGTTAGCTCTAAATTCGACCATGTGTTTGAGCTGTTAGACCCCTCGAAGAAGGCCTTCGATCACGTGAGGCGTGCCTGGCGCGTGATAAAAGAAGTGGGCATAGAGGTGGGCGAGCTCTACCTCGTGGGCAGCTACGATTTCCCTGACGAGCTGGGCAAGCGGGCTGAGCGCGAGCTGGGCTTCCGCTACTTGGGCAAGATAGCTTACGACGAGCGCGTGAGGCGCTACGCCCTAGAGGGCCGCTCCCTCCTGGAGCTGCCCGAGGACTCGCCTGCTTACAGATCCGTGGTGGCCATAATGGAGCGGGCGGGCTACGTGCCCTTCAAGCGCCTCCTGTTCCCTGAGTAAAAACCCGGAAGCTGTACATGCCATGGTGTACAGGCCACGATACACGTGCCCTAGAGCGCTCCCGCAGCGCTTAAATAATCGGCTAATATCGGCACGTTAGCCAGGTGGAAAGGGCCATGGAGAGGGAGTTCAAGCACATAGTCAGGGTAGCGGGTAAGGACCTAGATGGCACGCTCAAAGTGCCTTACGCGCTGGCCCGTATCAAGGGCGTGGGCATTAGGCTAGGCTGGGT
>CAZWYW010000047.1:5664-9091 GCA_964638535.1 uncultured Candidatus Bathyarchaeia archaeon
GGCATAAGGCATGCCCTCGGCCTGAAGGTCAGGGGCCAGAAGACGCGCACCACGGGCCGTAAGGGCATGACGGTGGGCGTGATAAGGCGCAAGAAGTGAAGGCGCGTGTGAGCGGGGGCGAGCGGCATGGGTGATCCCAAGAGGCCCAGGAAGAAGTACAAGACGCCCAGGCACCCCTGGCGAGCTGACGTGCTGAAGGCCGAGCTAGAACTCATGGGCACCTACGGCCTGAGGAACAAGCGCGAGCTCTGGCGGGCCAAGACCATGGTATCACACTTCAGGCGTATTGCCAGGTCGCTCCTCAGCCAGCCGCCGGAGGTAAGGAAGGTCAGGGAGGCCGAGCTGCTCGGCAAGCTCTACAGGCTGGGCCTGTTGGACAAGGACGCCGAGCTGGACCACGTGCTGGACCTGCGCGTGGAGGACTTACTTGAGCGCCGCCTTCAGACCCTTGTCTGGCGCAAGGGGCTAGCTAAATCACCTTACCAGGCCAGGCAGCTCATAGTCCACGGCCATATAGCGATAGGAGGCCGAAAGGTCTACTCGCCCGGCTATCTCGTGAGGCGCGAGGAAGAAGAGCTTATCAGTTACGCGCCCACAAGCCCCTTCGCGAGCGGCAAGAAGCCGCCGGGCTTGGAGAGCGAGCTTAGTAGTGAGTCAGGAGGTGGTAGCTCGTGAGTTCGGACAGGTCTAGGAGGGAGAGGTGGGGCATCGCGCACATCTATAGCTCGTTCAATAACACCATCATCACCATAACGGACCTCACGGGCGCCGAGACCATAGCCAGGGCCTCGGGCGGTATGTTCGTGAAAGCCGATAGGCTGAAGCCCTCCCCTTACGCGGCCATGAAGGCAGCTGCTTACGCGGCGGAGGTAGCCAAGAAGAAAGGCATAACAGCGCTTCACATAAAGGTCAGGGCTCCTGGCGGGCCAGGCCCCAAGACCCCTGGGCCGGGTGCTCAGGCAGCCATAAGGGCGCTGGCCAGGGCGGGCTTCAAGATAGGCCGCATAGAGGACGTGACGCCCATCCCGCACGACGGCACGAGGCGCAAGGGAGGCCGCAGGGGCCGCAGGGTCTGAAGCATTACCTAGGACGCGGCTCTCCTTACGCGCTCTACTTATATCATCACCGGCTTACTCCAACGCGGGGAGGTAATTGGTAGCACGCGATATCGAATCGGCGGCCAAGAGGGCCTTCGCGTATCTCGATGAGAATTTCGAGCGCTATGTCGGGCTGCTCTCGGACCTAGTAGCTATCCCAAGCGTCTCAGCTAGGGGAGAGGGCATTAACGATTGCGCCCGCCTGGTGGCGGACCTCCTGGCCGAGAGGGGCTTTAAGGTCCAGGTAGAGGAAGCCGGGGGCCACCCCATCGTCTTCGGCGAGCTCCCAGGCGCTGGCGACAGGTCTATTTTACTTTATAACCATTACGATGTCCAACCACCAGAGCCTCTTGAAGAATGGGAAAGCGATCCCTTCGAGCTGGCCATCAAGGGTGACCTCCTTTTCGGCAGGGGGGTGGCGGATAACAAGGGCAATATAATAGCCCGGCTCGCGGCCATAGACGCGCTCTCGCACGCGTTGGGCGAGCTGCCCCTGACCGTGAAGTTCTTAGTGGAGGGCGAGGAGGAGATAGGCTCGCCTACGCTGCCCAAGTTCGTGGAAGAACACGCGAACGCCCTTAAGGCCGATGGCGGCATCTGGGAGACAGGCTACGTGGGCAGGAGGGGCGAGCTCAGGATATACCTGGGCTTCAAGGGCATGTTATACGTGGAGTTCTTGGTCCGAGGCCCCTCGAGGGACGTGCACAGCGGTTACGCGCCCTTGGTGCCGAACCCGATATGGCGTTTGGTGAGGCTGGCGTGCGCCCTCAAGGACGAGAGCGGGAGGGTACTTATCCCCGGCTTCTACGAGGACATCACTGACCTCGGTTACGACGTGGAAGCGCTCTTGCGCAAGATACCCTTTGACGAGGAGAAGGAGCTAGCTGACCTGGGCCTGAAGGAATTCGTGGGAGGCGTCAGGGGCCTAGAGGCCCTCAGGCAACTATTGCTCTCGCCCTCACTGAACATCTCGGGCATCTACGGTGGCTACACGGGCGTGGGCGGCAAGACCGTTATACCTGCCGTGGCTGGCATGAAGGTGGACATAAGGCTGGTGCCGGGCCAAGACCCGGGCAAGGTGTTGAAGGCCCTGAGGACTTACCTGGCCGAGAAGGGCTTCGGCGATGTGGAGATACGCATGCACTCTAGCTATCCTGCCGGCTTCACTAGGCCCGATGAGGAAGTGGTTAAGGCATCCGCGCGAGCAGCCGAGCGCGTCTACGGCGTGGAGCCAGCCCTCATGCCCTCTTCAGCTGGCTCGGGGCCCATGTACCTCTTCACGGGCCTGTTGGGCGTGCCCATGACGGGCGCTGGCGTGGGTTACTACGGCTCCCGCGTTCACGCGCCTAACGAGAACATACGCAAGGCCGATTTCCTAGCCGGCATGAAGCACGTAGCTCTCACGCTCCTGTTGTTCGCGGGCCAGCCTGACAAGCCTTTTTAAGGCCCGGGCAGGTCCGGTGGGCGAAAGGCCATGGAGGTCGAGGTGCTGGAGCTGGAGGGCGATACGCTCAGGCTGCTGGTGAGGGGCGCTTACACGGCCTTTGTGAACGCGCTCAGGCGCATCATGATAGCCGAGGTGCCCTGCATGGCCATAGAGGAAGTGGGCATAATCGAGAACAGCTCCGTCCTGAACGACGAGTTCCTAGCGCATCGCATAGGCCTGGTGCCGCTCAAGATGGACCCGGCTATACTCGAGGAGGAGCCGGATAAGGTCGTGAGGCTCGAGCTGGTGGCGGAGGCGAAGGAAGAGACCATAACGGTCTACTCGGGCGACCTCAAGTCGGATAGCCCTGACGTGGTGCCGCTCTACCCCAACATGCCAATAGTGAAGTTAGCGCCGGGCCAGCGCATCCACCTCGTCGCCACCGCCAGGCTCGGCACCGGCAGCCAGCACGCCAGGTGGCAGCCCGTCTCGGTGGCCGCCCACAAGTACCTGCCCGTTATAAGGGTGGATGTGGCTAGGTGTACTCTCTGCGGGAAGTGCGTGGAGTTATGCCCTAAGAGGGTGTTGGATAAGACCGATGGGGCGCTGAAGGTCCGCAACCTCCTGGCCTGCACGCTCTGCCGAGATTGCGCCGACGTCTGCCCCCTTAACCCACCGGCCATAGACGTGAGCTGGGAGGAGGGCTCTTACGTGCTATACGTGGAGTCCACGGGTGTCTTGCCGCCCGAAGTGATAATAAGGGAGGCCACTAAGGTCTTGAGCCGCAAGCTGGAGGAGTTCAAAACCAAGCTCAAGGAGGTGTTGGCGGGTTGAGGCGCGAGATACAGAACCCCCAGCTGAAGGAGCTCATAAGGTTCCTGAGGCGCAAATACGGCGAGCTAGG
>CAZWYW010000048.1:0-8527 GCA_964638535.1 uncultured Candidatus Bathyarchaeia archaeon
AAGGAAGAGCCAACCGATCCCGTGGAGCACTATCTTGCCGGGCTGGTCAGCCCGGGCCGCCTTGGTGGGGCCGCGGGGATTTGAACCCCGGACCTACGGGTTCCTCCGCTCCAGAGCTTCTTCATCCCCGCCTCGAGCGGGTCGAGCGAACCCGTAGCGCTCTGGAGCCCGCCGCGCTTCCTGGCTGCGCTACGGCCCCTCTTCGCCATTAGATTACAGAAGACGGGGTATTTAAGACTTAAGCTATCACGGGGCAGCCATACATGGCGTTGGTTCCCCGCCTTAACGGCAGATTGGCTCTTCCCTCAGATACCCTCTCCCGGCCTCCAGAGCTTAGCCACGCACTTGCCTCTCTCGACGCCGAGGTGGTTGGCGATGGTCTCGCACTTGGTGTAGAGGAGGAAGGCTATGGGCTTATCATGCCGGTACTCTGTGAGCGTCTCTATATTGCCCATGCCCTTCGCGATCACTAGATCGGCGTGCTTGTAAGCGCTCAGGCACTCAGGCGATGCCCACTCGAGCACTAGCCCCACGGTGTCCGTGCCGGTCGTTATCAGCTCGTCCGCGGCCTTATCCATACCCACGGCTCGCGCGTCTTCTAAAAGCGCGTCGTTTATGCATGGCTCAGCTTTCACGGCCACCGTCACCCTCGGCCTGAGGGCCTTCAGCTCCCGGACGAAGAGGACATCAAAAGCTATCTCGCCCGCGTTATCCGTGAGGTAAAGCACATGCCTCGCCTTCCTGACACAATCGTAAATGGCCCCCAAATCATCTATTGCCAAATTGCGCTCGGCGCTGGCCAGCAGGCTGGCGAGGTCATCTAAGCTGAAGCGGTGATCCAGGATATCGAACTCCATGGCGTTACCCACGATAGCACAGAGAGCCGCTCTCCTGAAGCGCTCGTAAAGGCTACTGCCCTCTGATATGTAGCGCTCGGCCCAAGGGACCAAATCAAGGGCCGCTTTGTTGCTCAGCTCCTTGACGGTCTTATACGGGTCCGGGTTGTCGGTCAGGGACTTTATGAGCCGGTCCCTATAGGTGCCCACTATAGCTGGCACGGCGTCCGGCTTGAACTCGCGGGCGAGCAGCTTGGCGACCTCCATCATGACCTTCAGCCTCAGCTCGGAGTCTTGAGTAGCGTAACAGGTCTCCCTATAGGCGCGGTGGACCATACAGGGCAGGCAGGCGGCTGAGACCTTCAAGGCCCATCAGGCCCGCTC
The DNA here is from genome assembly GCA_964638535.1 of uncultured Candidatus Bathyarchaeia archaeon. GTDB lineage: Archaea > Thermoproteota > Bathyarchaeia > EX4484-135 > EX4484-135 > EX4484-135. Next base: position 1,221 of record CAZWYW010000048.1, read on the forward strand.
GTCCCATGCTTCTAGGGCACATTTAGCCATCTCTGCTAAGATCTCCCTGAAGTTAGGCCTCCTCACCACGCTCCCCACTAAGACGCCCTCGGCCCCCAGCAAAATGGCGTCCCTCACGTCTTTCCCGCAACTCACGCCGGCTCCACAGAGCGCTATAACGTCTGGCTTCACCTTCTTGGCTGTTATCATGGCTCTCCTGAGCGTGTTGGGCTTGACGGCCGAGACAGATCTGCCCGTGCCTATGAGCTCAGGCGGCTCGAAAGCGAACATATCTGGCCCCAGTCTCACGATCAACCGGCAGGCCAGCACCCTGGCGCAGCACACGAGCGTCTTCAGGCCTACCCTGCGGCAGAGGCTCAGGGCCTCGCTGAGGGCATCCACGAACTCTATTTTCTTCTCGGCGTGGTTGAGGATAGTGCCAACCGCCCCGGCTTCCCTGACCAGCTCAGGCGGCACGTGCCCTGTGCGGGGCCCGGGCTCGACGGGATCAACGTGCTGGGCGAAGACGGGTATGGAAACCTCCCGGGCCACTAGCGCTATGTCCACGAAGGACGGGGCAACTATCATGCAAATGCCGTGCTCGTGGCTTATCTCCTCGACTACCTTGGCTTTCTCGACCGCCCTCCGCCCAGTGGCCTCGCGGAAGGCCTTGAAGTTCACGAGTATTAAGGGGACGCATATCTCGGGCATGGCGGGCACCGACCTGCCCCGCTCTTCGGGAGCCGCCGGGGTTTAGCCGCCGGGCTTCTTGAACCTGGCCTTAAGCTTCTCCAATATCTGCGGCAACGTGGTATACTCGAGCTGATCGGGCGGGAGCCTGTGGGGCTCGAAGGGGCCGTGAGCACGCATGTAGGAGGCTATCTGGTTCGCGATGGCCCGCGCGTAATCGAAGGCCGGGTCATCGAAGAGGTCCACCGGGCCTATGAGGGTGGCATCCTTGACCTGGAAGCCCAGGGCCAGAACGCGCGGCGGGCCATCAAAGCGCGTGCACTTCGCATCCCTCTGGCTCACGGGCATGAGGGGGCCGTAGTGGCTGCCGCGCATCCAGCCGGGCACGAGGTGCGGGAAGGCGAAGGCCTCTAGGACCTCGCCCAACGCTGGCAGGCCGTGCTGGACCCTTATGAGCGCCACAGGATCGTCTTTGCCCACGTACTTACCCGCGATACGGCTGAGCACGGTGGTGCTCGTGACGGCGCAGGGCATACCGTCCCTCTTGCGGAAGACGCGCTCTATGATATACCTGTGCGGGTCGCCTATGAGCGCTAGCAGGTCGTACATCTCCTCGGGGCAGTTTAGCTCCACGTAGGTGCCCCCTATCACGTCCATGACGCGGAACCTGAAGCCATCATGCATGCTCGGGTCTATGACGAGGCCAGCCGTGCAGAAGGGGTCGGCGAAGATGCGGAAGAGCGGCAGGTTCCAGGCCCCCACGGAGCTCTTGTCGGCCATGAGGACCACTATGGGCTCGCTGGGGCGCTCCTCGAACTCCAGCTCGGCCACGCCGGGGCCCATGCCCCTCACGGTGCCGGCGAAAGCCGTCTTCAGGATGTCCTGGCCAGCGCCATAGAGATGCATCTCCGTGGCCCTCTCGGCTGCTGCCTTAAAGGCCTCCCAGGCCAGCTCGTGTACCTTAGGATCGTTCTCGCCGCGCCTGTGGGCCATGATGAGCTCTATATCGTCTCCGCAGTTCGTCACGTAGAAATCCACGATCACGCCCTCATCGCGCCCTCTGGCCAACACGTCCCGGCAGACGTCAAGCAGCTCGGGCGGGACGACGTGATGGCCCGCTATACTGCCTACATCACACTTAATGATGGAGATGGTGGTCTTGGTCACGTATCCCACCGGGACGTGATCGGGCTCCTGCTTTATTAATCTTGTGGGCAAATAGCCTTACGAGGCGCGATAAAGCTGGAATAAACGGGGCTAGGTGGAAGCAGCGTGAGGGCGCTGTTAGTGGATTGCCTCGGGGCTATTCGTGTGGTCAGGCCGGCCACATTAGACGTGATTGGTGCTGGCCCAAGGGCCATAGCCGGCGTGTTAGAGGCTCTCGGTTGCGAGGTAGAGCTCGCGACCCCGGGGGCCGTAATTAAGTGGCGGAAAGCCCTGAGGGCTTTTGACTTCCTGCTGCTGAGCGCTATGTCCTCTGATCTCCCGGCTGCCTGGCGTATGGCCCGGCGATGGCGCGTTTATCACCGGAGGGCGCCTATAATCTTAGGTGGCCCTGCTTGTGCTGACCCGGTCAGGGCTCTGGAGAGGGTGGGCTGCGATATCTGCGTGATAGGCGAGGGAGAGCCGGCATTAATGGAGCTTTGGGACGCCGGTCTCAAGGGCGGGGGACTACCGGACGAAAGTGCTTTAAGAACCATTAAGGGCATAGCCTGGCTAGCCGAAAACGGCTCTCCCGTTGTCAACGAGCTGAGGCCTGTTACCACTCGGGCCGAGCTCGATGCTTTGCCGCTGCCTTCCTCCGAGGTCGTGAAGAATTACCCGTTCTACTGGGCCTGCCGTATCTACGTGGAGGTATTGAGGGGCTGCAGTAATTACTACCGGGCCGAAATACGCTTGCCGGACGGGCGCGTTTGCACGGGCTGTAGCGCTTGTCGCTCGGGACCCCTGAGGGCCCGCTATTACTGCCCAGAGGGCATCCCGCCCGGCTGCGGGTACTGCTCCGTTCCCAGCCTCTTCGGGCCGTCAAGGAGCAGATCGGTCGAGAAGATCGTGGCCGAGGTGAAGGGTCTCCTGCGGGCTGGTGCTAAGCGCTTAGTACTCTCGGCATCGGATATCCTCGATTACGGCCGCGACCTGTTGGTAGAGCCTGAGCCCCTCACGGACCCCCGGGAGCCTCCCGCTAACCTGAAGGCCCTCGAGGAGCTCTTCAGAGCTGTTTGCTCGTTGCGTGAGGTAAGAAAAGGCGATGCCGTGGTCATGCTCGAGAACGTGAAGCCCTGTCTGGTGGACGAGGAGGTGGCTGAGCTCCTGAGCCGCTACTTCTCGGGCACACCGGTGAGCGTGGGCGTGGAGACGGGTTCTGAAGAACACGCACGCTTGCTAGGCCGCCCCTCTGGGCCTAAGGAGGCTATAAGGGCCATAAGGCTACTGAGGCGTGCTGGCCTCAGGCCCCAGGCCTACTTCATTCACGGTCTCCCGGGTCAAGACGAGCGGACCGTGGCCGCGACCCTGAGGGCCATGGAGGAGGCCGTGAAGGCGGGCGCCGAGCATATAATTATATATAGGTTCAGGTCCCTGCCCATGTCCGCCTTCGGCGATTTCCCGAGCGGCCCTCCTGCGGCCAGGGATGCTCTCAGCGCCAGGCTAGTGGAGAAGGCCCGCGAACTGAACAGGGCCTTGAAGAACCGGTGGGTAGAGAGGCGCGTGGAGGTCGTTGTGGCCTGTGAGCACCCGAGGCGCGAGGGCTACCTAGTGGCCTACCCCATGAGGCACGGTCCCGTGGTGCTCCTGAAGGGCTCAGGGGGCTTAGTAGGTGCTGTGCTTAAGGTGCGTATTAAAGAAGCGCTTTCCGAACGCGTCGTTTTGGGCGAGGTAGCCTGAACCGCTGTTTAGCCGAGCACCTTAACGCTGAAGACACAGGAATCAGCGCCCTCAGCCAGGGTCTTCTGCTTATGTATTCTGGCCTTCTTGAAAGCGCTCAGGAAGCCCTCTATTAGTCCCTCGGTTATAGCGCAAAGCAGGGGCTCTTCCTCCGGCCGCCTGAAGGGGCACTTCCGCAACGTTATGACTAGGACACCTCCTTCCTCTGTCACGGAGGGTTCTGTGCCAGCCCTCTTGAGCATCTCTTCTAATGCCTCTTTAGCGTCCATGGAGCTCAGGGCCTGGAAGCCCTTGGCCAGCCTAGCACCGTATTCCCTGGCCGCGAACTTAAGCACGCTCAGCGCCCCTCGCTCGCCCACCACGTCCCTTAGGCCCTTTAAGGTCAGCTTCAGGAAGGAATCATAGAAGCCCACGAGGGCCCTCAGGCGCCGCTCTTCCTCACGCACGCTTGCTCCAGCGCACATAATGGCCCACGCCGCCCCTGGCGCTGCCCAAGGACATAAGGTTTACGCCCTTCGTCCACCGCCGCCTGGCGCCACGAGCTTCACGCTGGCTTTCCTGTATATCACGGCCAGGCCGGTAACGGCTACCACGATCAGGAAGGGCCAGAAGGGGCTGGCTATGAACAAGTCCGTGGGCCAGGGGGGCAATTCGAAGGTGAGCGTGTCCCCCTTGGCCTCGAGGAACTTAGCGTCCTTGGGCAGGATGAAATACCAGACCGGATCCAACATGTTCTCAGCCGTCGAGTTCATGTAAAGGGCCTTCCTCACGTCCCCGCCCCCGAGGTCATAATCCACGAGCTCCCACTTCTCGAGCGGCGCCCCGAAATAAGAGCTGAAGTTGAGCTTCAAGAGCACTTTCTTATCGCTCTTCACGCTGACGTCCGCTTTCCTCCAGGCTGCGTTGAGCTTGTATATCCTAGCCATGGTAGTTTTATTATAATGGAAGCTCAGCACGCCATCGCCGGCCAGCGTGAAGCTCAGCACGACACTCCTCGTAGCGTCATCGAATTCTATATCGGTTCGCGAGTAATGGGCCTCGCCGAACTTCATGGCTTCCACGTACTTCACCATGGCCTTAGGCACGGTGGTCTCGTTGAAGGCCTCGGGATGGCTCTTCATGAGCTCGTATAGGCTGGTGGTCACGTTGGATAGCACGATTTTAACGGCCACCTCATCTGGCCCTACCAGGGCCTCTACCCGGGCTGACGCATGAGTTACCGGTGCCCTTGAGCACACCGCGAGCAAGCACATCACGAGCAGGCAAGCGATCAACGCGTCTCTGCGCAAGCTCTCGCCCGACCGCATGAGATAACCGGTTTAGGAAAAGTCTTTGCCAGCGCTTCTCTGTCGCGGCAGGATGTTATTAAGGGATGGGCGCTCCTCGCCTAGCAGGGCAAGCGGGCGATAGCCATGGCAGTAGAGCACAATGCCGCTGAAATGCTATTGGCCAGCTGGGTTTTGGGCCTGTCGGGCACGTTGGTGAGCGCGGGCTTAGTCGCCTGCACGGCGATGGTAATGCCCTCGGTGAGAGCCAGACTTGACGAGTTCCTGAGGATGCCCCTGCTCTGCCTCCTAGCTTGGATAACGTTCGGCGGCCTGATCTTGGGTATGGCGGGCACCGCGCTAATCTACATGGCGTGGTCCCGAGCTAAAGAGGGCAGAGATCCAGGCTCCCTGGGCTTAATAGGCGGAGCTCTCCTCTTAATAGGCATGAGCGGCGTGATAGGCATCGCTGGCGGCATCCTGGCCATCACCAGCGCTCTCCCAGCACGAGATTAAGTTTAATAATCCCCCCGCGAACCCCAAGAACGCTGGCGGCCAAAGGGCGGGGGAAACGCCCGGTCTCATTCCGAACCCGGAAGCTAAGCCCCGCTCCGTCCCCGGTAGTAGTGCGGTCTTCGGCCGCGCGAGGCCGGGGAAGCCGCCAGCACTCCTATCTTGTTGCGCGATTTTCTCAAACAGCTCATTTGGTAGGCTGGGCCTCAGGATGCGCGGCTTTCACCACCAATCGGCCAGCCCTTTATCCTCATCGGCCCCTCATGCCTCTAATACGCCATTCCTATTAAGGGCTCGGGGAGCCAGGTAACCAGCCGGGTAATGCGGCTTGAGGCGGGAATACCCTGAGGCCCCCTTAGTAGCCGTGGCCGCCGCCGTCTTAGACGATGACCGCCTCTTACTGGTCAGGCGGGCTGGCGAGCCAGGGCGGGGGAAGTGGAGTATTCCCGGCGGTGTGGTGAGGTTAGGCGAGAGGCTGAGGGAAGCAGTTGTCCGCGAGGTCTTAGAGGAAACGGGCCTTCTCGTGGAGGTCTTAGACCTGTTGGACGTAGTAGAGGTCATAAAGCGCGATGAGGAAGGGCGCGTGAAGTTCCATTACGTCATAGTGGATTACGTAGCCAGGCCCCTATCTGGCCAGCTCAGGGCTGCTAGCGATGCTCTCGAGGCCCGCTGGGTTAAACTAGACAAGGCGTTATCGCTCGATATAACTAATGCGCTCCGGCGCTTGCTCGAGAAGCACGCCGATAGGCTGAGGGCGTTAGCGGAACTCAGCAAGCGATGAAATGGGAGATTGCCACGGTCCTGGCGGCGTTGGCTGGCCGCGCTTATTCCACGCGCTTGAACCTGATGGTCCCGTTTGAGAAGACGACCTCGTAGAGCTGGTTCACGTTAAACTCCAGGCCCAGCTCCTCGCACTCGGCCTCGGTCAGGAAGAGTATTATCTTGGGCGCCCGCAAGCGCTTCCCCACCCTGAATATGGGTAGCTGGGCCTGCATGGCTTGGAACATGGTCTGGGCCAGCTCGTGGGCCAGCTTGACCTCCTCTGACTGGACCCTGGCTGGTGTTATCGGGGCCGCGGCGGGCTTCTCCTCCACCAGCTCTATACGCCTGCCGAGCTCACCCTCAAGCGTCTCGAAGGACTCGACCCTCGCGACCCTCAGCAGCACCAAGCCAGCCACCAGCTCAAAGGCACCCCTGGCCTAATTAAGCCACAGCCCGGGACCACAGTATTTAGATAATTTCTTCGTGAGGGACGCGCTGGAGAAGGGCGTCATAATCTACCAGGAGCCGGGCGTGTGCCTCAACGAGATTATTAAGGCACGCGGCCTTAGGGCCCCCGCCATGCATGTCAGGCCAAGCGAGCGCGAGGGCGGCGGGGCGGAGAAGGCATGGCTAGACGTGGTCGTCTTCAGATGCCCGTCCTGTGGCCATCTCTACGCTGAGGCAGCCTGGTACGCGGTTGAGCTAGGGGCCAGCATAGAGTGCGGCGTGTGCGGGGCCGAGTTCGATCCTAGGGAAACACTTATAGATAGGGTGATGCTGGAGTTCAAAGTCGAGGGCGGCTGCGTGGCGAGCGTTAGGATAGCTGATGAGGGGCGCTTTGACGCCTGAAGGCCGCGGATGACTTCGGCAAAAGCTTATAAGGTCTTCGGCAGAAGACGACCCCACTACGCTAGGTGGGGTGGTGCTTGAAACCGATTAGGCCCGTAGGCATAGTGGGCTATGGAGGTTACGTGCCCATTTACAGGATTAAGGCCTCTGAGATAGGCCGTATGTGGGGTAACGAGGGCTGCGGGCTGCCGATCGTGGAGAAAGCCGTGGCCGGCCCTGACGAGGACATGACCACTATAGCTTACGAGGCGGCCCGTTACGCCCTCATGAGGGCGCGTATAGACCCACACGAGATAGGGGCCATCTTCATCGGCAGCGAGTCTAAGCCCTACGCTGTCAAGCCCTCGGGTACCATAGTAGCCGAGG
>CAZWYW010000049.1:0-8010 GCA_964638535.1 uncultured Candidatus Bathyarchaeia archaeon
ACGTGATGCCCTTCGCGTGGATCTCGCGTAGCAGATCCAGCATCTCATCTACCTCCTTGGGGTTCAAGCCAGCTATGAGCTCGTCCAAGAGGAGCACCTTCGGCTCGAGGGCGAGGGCCCTCGCGAGTTCCATCCTCTTCCTATCCACGAGCGTGAGGGAGCTAGCTAACCGGTCCCTGACATCGTACATGCCTATGAACTCGAGGGCCTTCAGCGCTCTCTCCCTGGCCTCCTCTACATCGCCCGTCTTGGCGAGGGCAGCGGTCATCACGTTCTCAAGCACGGTGAGCTTGAGGAAGGGCTTCACGAGCTGGAAGGTCCTAGCGAGGCCTAGCCTGGCCCTGGCGTGTGCCGGCAGGCGCGTTATGTCCTTGCCCCTGAAGAACACCTTGCCAGCATCCGGCTTCAGGAAGCCCGTGAGGAGGTTGAAGAGCGTGGTCTTGCCAGCGCCATTCGGGCCTATGAGGCCCAGGATCTCGCCCTCGTAGAGGTCGAAGCTCACGTTGTTCACGGCCACAAGGCCACCAAATGCCTTGACGAGCCCCCTACCGCTCAGGAGGACTCTTTCGCTCACCTCCACCACCCCCACTTCCCCCAACAGTCGTGCTCAACAGGGGCCTAATGTAGCCTGCCTTCTCTAGGAAGCCCATGATGCCCTCCGGCATCTTCAGGCTCACTAGGAGCAATATAATGCCGAAGAACACGAGGTGTATGCCATAGAACCTGGCGCCCAGCCAACTGCCTATGTAGGCCCTCGTGTACTCCGCGATCGGGATGAAGATGAAGCAGCCAACCACGGGCCCAACGAGCGAGTAAACACCGCCCAGGAGGCCAGCTATGGCCGGGTAAATGGAGATCCTCATCATGTTGAACACGGCCCCGGGATCTATGTAGCCGTACCTTATGGTGTAAAGGCCACCGGCCAAGCCCATGAAGAAGGCGCTCAGGCCGAGGGCGAAGCCCTTGTAGAGCGTTATGTTTATGCCCACGGACTTGGCAGCCTCCTCGTCCTCCCTTATGGCCTTGAGGTAGTAGCCCATCTTGCTCTTCGTGAGCAAGTAGATCATCAAGAGCTCTAGGCCTGTGATGCCGAGCGCTAGGTAGTAGAAGGGCCTCGGGTGCGTGAAGTTCAGCCAATAGAGCGAGGGTTCTCCCACGACCAAGTAGTAAGGCATCTCGAGGCCCCTCATGCCACCTACTTCTTCCCAGTTCTCGAAGATCAGCCTGAAGATGTCGTTGAGGACGAGCGTGGCCAAGGCGAACCAGTGGCTCCTCAGCCGGGCGAACAAGAGGCCGAGGGCGAAGCCGAAGAGGCCCGCTAGGAGGGCGCCAGCCGGAATGCCCAACCAGGGCGTTACCTTCTGGTGTAGGAGGACCATGGTCGTGTAAGCAGCTATGCCGAAGAAGGCCGAGTGGCCGAAGCTCAGCATGCCAGCTTGCCCGCAGGCGATGGCCCAGGCCAATGTCATGATAGCATAAAGGAATGTAACGAACAGAGCATTGATGAAGAACTGGTTCTTTATCGGCAGGGGCAACATGATGAGGAAGAGGCCCAGACCCAACACCAACATGCCAGCTCTTGTGCGCAGCTCGTCCTTGAAGACCCTGAGCCCGTACCTAGGCACGAGGCTCGCGACCCTCAACTCGCTCTACCTCCGAAAAGGCCCGTAGGCTTGAACAACAGGATGAGGATGAAGATGATGAAGGCCACCACGTCCTTCATCACGGGCGGTATGAAGACGGCTGCTACCTCCTCGGCCACACCTATTATTAGGCCCCCTATGAAGGCGCCGGGCAGGCTGCCGAAACCTCCCAGTACGACGATGACGAAGGAAAGGGCACAGAACCTAGCTCCGACCTCCGGATAGATGTAGTAGAAGGAGGCCAGCAGACCGCCAGCGAAGCCCGTGAGAGCCGTGCCGATCGCGAAGGCCAGGGTGTACATCTTCTTCACGTCTACGCCCTGGAGCTGAGCTGCTATCCTGTTCTGGGCCGTGGCCCTCAAGGCTATGCCCGTGTAGGTCTTGGTGAGGAACACGTAAAGTGCCCCCGTGGCTGCCAGGCTAGCGCCAGCGTAGATGAGGCCCACGAGAGGGATAGCTATTGACCCGAGGTATATGGATTTAACACCGTACCAGGGATGCGTGGTCGTAACCTCAGGCCCGAAGGCAGCTAAAGCACCGTAACGCAAGATGAGGAGTATTGAGAAGGTTACCAGGATGGTAACTATCGGCGGTGAGCCCAGCACCTTCTCTATGATGCCCTTCTGGACCGCCAGGCCTATGAGCCCCGCGACCACGAAGCCCAGGAAAGCGCTCAGGACGGGATCTATGCCGTAGAGGGCGAAGAGAAAGCAGGCCAGGTAGCCAGCTATCATGAGGAACTCGCCGTGAGCGAAGTTCACCACCTCCATGACGCCCCAGATGAGCGCCAGGCCGAGCGCGATGAGCGCGTAGATACAGCCTATCAGCAGACCGCTTATTATGGCCTGGACGATCAGGTGCCAGGAGGGCAGTGCTAGGGGTAGAGCCATTTTCCTTCCCTCAAGCCTAGGTCGCCCTGAAATGTTTTATAAAACTTTCTTAGAGAGATAGGGAAGAGGAAAACAAAAATGGAAATCGTGCGGGAGAGCCCTAGGGCATCGGGAACACGGGCTCTTTCGTGGCGATCTCACGAGGCCAAACGGTATAGTACTTGCCGTCGTCAAACATCTGGACAATGATGCCCTTGGCCCTCACGTTCTGCCCCTTCTCGCCCTCGGTAGTAGCACCGAACTTAATGCCATCCCACGGCATGATAGCCCAATCCAGCTTGGCCCACTCATCGGGGCCTATATCGATCGCAGCCAAGGCGTCCCTCAAGGCCCTCCTGAAGCCCTCGAGGTCCTCCCAGGGCTTCACTTTCTTACCAGCTTCCTCGAGGGCGAGGGCGAGCACGTGGATGGCCACGTAGTCCCTGGCGGAGTTGCCGTTGAAGTCCACACCATACTTGGCCTTATAAGCGTCGTTCTTGGCCTTCAGGGCTGGCACGACCTCGAAGAGGTCCCAGTTGAACACCTCCCTGCTGAACACCCAGTAGCCCTTCTCCTTCACCTCCTCGACGTAGCTGGGCACGATGTAGCCGGCGTCCATAGCTATGATGGCCTTTGGCTTGAAGCCCAGCTTGTATATGGTCTTCTGGAACAGGATGGCGTCCGTTACGTAGGCAGCTATGAACACTACGTCCGGGTTAGCGGCCTTAAGCCTGCTCACCTCGGCATCAAGGCTGGCAGCGCCCCTGTGGTAGGTGATGTCCTCCACGGGCGTGTAGCCGTACTCAGCGCCATACTTCCGCCAGACATCGCGACAGCCCATGCCCCACTCAGTGTCCTCGCAGATGGTGGCGAAGGTCTTTATCTCAACGCCTCTTTCCGCCTTCAGCCATTCTAGGAACTCGAAGTGCTGCTTAGCGAAGGGGTCGTCGTGAGCCGTGGTCCTGAAGAACCAGTCAAAGCCTCTCATGGTCAGGAGAGGCGAGGTAGAGTCCGGGTTGATGCAGGGCACCTTGTAGCGCTCACAAGCCTCGCTCACCGTCTTCGTTACGGAGCTCTGGTAAGCACCCACTATGGCTACCACGCCCTCACCTATCAACCTGATGGCCTCGGCATAACCAACAGATGGATCTGCCTCGCTATCGCCCCAGAGGATCTCGATCTTAGCGCCTCCCAGGCTCTTTATACCGCCAGCAGCATTTATCTCATCGACGGCGAACTCAATACCCCTCTTCATGTCCTTAGCGGTCTCAGCCAGAGGGCCTGTGAAGGGCAGGATGACGCCTATCTTGACGGTCGGCACGCCTGGCTTAGGCATCGTGGCCAAGAAGATGCCGTAGCCAACGCCGACGCCGACCACTAGGCCCACGATGAAGGCCACGATAATCGGCACTCTAGCCTTGAGAGACATGATCCTCCCTCAAGGGAAGCGAGGGAGGGGGCACCCCTATAAATCTTTCGAGTTCTCCCTCACGCCCTCAAACCTTTGACATGAGGAGGCCGTAGCGGTTAAGCGGTTCCCTTATCAGGCGCAGGGCAGCCCACATAGAAGCTTGATTGCTGGTTATCACGGGCTTCCCGAGCTCGCGCTCTAAGGGATCTATGATCTCTATGGTCCTAAAGTTCGTGCAGCTTATGAAGATCCCATCGGCTTCGGGCCTGAGGACCTCTCTCGCAAGCCTATACGAGGTCCAAGGCGGGAGACTGCCTATTTCCGTGTTCTCCCTTATGCCAAGTCCCTTTATGGCTAAGACTGTTATGCCATGCTCTTCCAAGAACTTCTTCTCCAGCTCGTTAAGCTCACGTATGTAAGGCGTGGCCACGCACACCTTCTCAAGGCCGAGAACCTTCATAGCTTCCACGACGGCGCCAGCCGTGGTTATGGTCCTGATGCCCGTGCGGGCTTCTATTTTCTCCGCCAGGCCTTTCTCCCATTCCATGCCCTTCACGAGGGCTCCTGTCGTACAGCCATAAATGATCACATTCACGTCGGCTGTGCTGAGCATCTCGGCTGCCAAGAGGGCGTCCTCAGCCATCTTCACTAGGGCCTCAGGCGTTACTTCCCTAAGCCTCATCCTAGCCACGTGCACGCTCACGCCTTCCGGGCACATCCTGTGGAACTCGGATTCCATGGTGGTGTTGCTCGAGGGCACTATGAGCCCTATACGTAAGCGCCACCCGTACAGGCCCCACCACGCCCCGCTCGATCAGGGGTTCACGAGGGACCATATGAGGTCTGCTACAAGCTGGTTAGTCAAGGTCGGTACGCCATCTACCGTGAGTTCCTCCTTGCCCGTTACACCATCAACAGCACCAGCTGCAAGGAGGCGCTTAAGGATCACGAACTCCCTCTTGCCATCGTGATCGTAATCGAGATCCTTCAGCAGCGAGAGAGCAGCAGCTATGCCGTATGCACCCCAATTCGATGTGCCAGCTATTACGACCACGTCGGCTGGCAGAGCAGCAGCTATGCCCGCCTTGCACGGGCACTGGCACTCGGCACCGTAGGGGACGTGCTCTCTAACGGTCTCTATGATGAGGCCGAGGCCGAGTTCGTTACCGCCGTCCCCAATCCCTATGGTTAAGATACCCTCCCGCTTGGCCACCTTGAATAAGTAATCCGTCTTGCCTAACATGTCCGAGATGTTCATGCCCCTCATGGTGTGGTAGATTTTCTTCACGTTCCAGCCCGGTCTCTCGATAGCGATCATGAGGCAGGGCTCATGCTTTCTCACGAGTTCCTCGGCCACGCGGGGGGCTTCCTCATGGCTTAATGGCATAAGTTCCACGGGCACACCCTTTGGGGCTGCTGCCTCCACCACGGGCTTACACGTCTCATCCGTGATGAACACGGGCTCAAGGCCGAGGGCCAAGAGCGCACGGGCCAGGACGTGGGCACCGGGAGGACCATCTGTCTCGGCCCTACGGACGGGCAAAATGGGAAAACCGGTCAGCAAAAAAGCCCTTCGGCCTGGCTCGGCTACCTCAGCTATCTTCTCGGCAGCAGCAAGACAGAGGGGCTTGCCCATCTTGGCCAACGCTGCCTCATACAGGTGCTTGGCCACCTTCCTCGCGGGCAGGTCGAGCATTACCACCCTGTCCAAGCGGTAGGCTGTCCTCTCGAGTTCGGCCAAGCGCTCCCTCACCTCAGGTAAACATCAATGTGCTCTGGCGTGGCAGATGGGATGGTTATGTCTCTCATGGTGATGAGGCCCGGCGGAGCCTTGATCACCTTCGGTATCATATTCGTTATCATGCCTACCGTGCCCTCATCGCCGTGCACACAAGGTGTGATTTTCTCATGCACGGGCGGTACGCCATCTATGTCTATGGAGTCGTACTCCTCCGCGCCTATGTAGGCCGTGAACTCAAGCGTTATGACCTCACGGCCGCCCATGATGCCGCGCGCTACTTGCTTAAGGCCAGCTACCTTGCCGGGTGGCACGGTAATGTAATCGCTCTTCACCTCCTCCTCAGCCACCACGGGCTGGACGGGCTCTACCTCTATCTTGTCCAAACGCCAGCCGAGTGCGTCAGCGATGAGCGCTATGGACTGCTCAAGGCCGACATGGCCCGTTATCTCGCCCGACTGCATCTTCTTCTTGAACTCCTCGACCGTGAGGCCAGCACCTATCTTCTTCTGGAACGGCAGCCTCCTAGTGGCCGCGTTGATGGACCTCTTGACCTTAATGGACTTGATCTCGTGGCAGACGGCCGAGAGGGCTATGGGTAAGGTGTCCATAAGGAAGCCGGGGTTAATGCCCGTGCCCAGCACGGTAACGCCATGCTTCTTGGCTGCCTCATCTATCTGCTTGGCTAGCTTGGGATTAGACACGAAGGGGTGAGAGAGTTCCTCACAGGTAGAGACCACGTTCACGCCGTGCTTGATACAGGTCATTATCTGGTCGAAGACCTTGTCCATGAAGGACAGCGTGGCGTGCACTACTATGTCCGGCTTGGCCTCAGAGAGCACCTTACCCGCATCATTCGAGACCACCACGCCCACTTTCTTGCCTAAGCCCAACACCTCGCCTAGGTCCTTACCCACCTTGTTCGGGTCGATATCTATGGCGCCCACGACCTCAATGCCCTTCTTGTTCAATAGGCACTTAGCGATCTTGGCCCCTATGGCCCCTATGCCGTAGAGGACCACTTTCACCGGCATCTCCGGACCACCGGCGGTAGTGTGTTGGCCATCGAGATTTAAGGTTTTTCAAGAGAGGATGGGGGCTCTTAGGAGGGCTCACGGGCAGGCGGCTTAGGGGAACACGATAGAGGAAGGACAGAACCCGAGCACGTTAAGGCTTTCTATGGCCTGGCGATGGACAAGCTGGCCGTCTAGCGCACATCTAAGCCGTATTTGGCTGCTACCTTGTGAAAGGCCTCGGCCACGCGGGCCAGCTCCTCACGCGTGAGGCCGTAGGTGCTGAGCTTGACACGCCTAGTGAGGCCGGGCTGGATACCGACTATGCCACGCGCCTTCAGTTCCTCGTATAGGAAGAAGCCCTTACGTTTGTGCTTCTTGGCTATTTCGTGGAAGCCCGGCGTCTCAAAGCATATAACGTGGTGTTCCTTTGGCCTCACGCCAAGCTGGCGCACGCCCTCTATGCGCTCAAGCTGTCCGGCCAGCCAACGAGCTTTCTCGACCTCCTCGGGCCAGTGGGTTACGCGCTCTACCACATGCGGGAAGGAAGCCATGAGCGTAGCCAGGCCGACGCCTAGAGCTGGGCAGCCGAGCAGGTAAAGCTCTTTATTTGGGAAGTGGGCCGACCTGACTAACACTTGTTCGGCCACCTCTTCCGTCATGGCTAAGATGCCCAGGGGGCCGCTCGAGGACCAGCTCTTCTGGCCGCTTGACACGAGCACGTCCGCGCCTACTTCACGCCCGTTGAGAGGCATGACGCCCGCCGTATAAGCCGCATTGAGGATGAATGGCACACCATGCTCCCGGCATATCTCGGCCACGGCCCTCGCGTCGTTTAAGTTGCCGTAGTAGGGGTCGGCGTGCGTGAGGAGGGCGGCTAGAGCTGGTTGGCCGGTGCGCTCCTCCGCTGCCTCAAGGGCGTCCTTATAGGCTTCGAGCTTGACCTTGAACTCCGGGTAACCCGTGTTCGGGACCTCTATGACCTCTAGGCCCAGGGCCTCAGCGGCCAGGTAGGTCGAGTAATGCGCGTTGCTGTCCACCACGAGGGCTGAGCCCCCCCTGGCCCTCCTGAGGCCCATGAGGGCCGCGAGCAGGGCATCTCGGCACCTGTTCGTAAGCCTCACGACATCCATACCCAAGAAGGAGGCCAGGTCAGATAGGAAGCGCTTGACGGGAGGCTTATCTATCATGTCTATACGGCCCTTCAAGCAGAAATCACACATGGAATAACCGTCTCCGAACTCCAAGAGGGCACGCCTAGCCTCCTCGGGCAGGATACCACCCCTCTGTATCGGGTTAAGATTTACCACGCCCTCATGGGCTGCCTCACGGCTGA
>CAZWYW010000050.1:0-7047 GCA_964638535.1 uncultured Candidatus Bathyarchaeia archaeon
CCCCAGCCCTTCTGCTCATCTACTATGCCCGCAAGGGTATAGAGCACGATATCTACATCTGGCGATATGTATAGGCCGTGTAGCTCTATGTCATCGCCAGTATTCACTATGACCGTTACATCACTTGGCTCCACCACCCTAACTAAGCCCTGTAGGAAGCGAGCTGCCCCAACGCCACCAGCAAGGGCTATTATCAACCTCCTCCCTCCCAGCGCTCCCACCGCACTACCTCGCTTAATGGTTTTCGTGGAGGTGGCTTCGGCTCCTCAGCGGGGAAGCCTAGTGTTATAAGGGCCTGTGGCTCTAAATCGCTTGGAAGCCTAAGCACTTTCTTAACTACATCTGGGCAGAAGAGCGGAGCACAAAACCAACAAGCACCTAGGCCAAGGGCATGGGCCGCTAAAAGCATGTTCTGAATAGCTGCTGCCACGCTCTGTACGGCCATCACGTGCTCTGCCCTACGGCGCCTCTCATCCGAGTAGCTATGCATGTCCTTCATAGTCAGGCAGACGAGCACTAATACTGGAGCTGAAGTGAATCTTCTCACGGATGCCTCAGTTAACTCCTTAATCCGCTGCTCAGGAACGCCATCCGACGATAGGTCGTGTCTCCAGGCTTCAGCCATCTTCATGGCTAGCTCTTGCTTTACAGCATCACTTGTTATCACCACGAACCTCCAGGGCTGGGCATTGTGGGCAGACGGAGCCCACCTAGCAGCATCAAGGATCTCCATGATGAGTTCACGTGGCACGGGCTCTGTCTTAAACACCCTTATACTCCTCCTAGTTCTTAGTGCCCTAATGATGGCAGGGGCTTCCTTTCCCATGACAACTTCTAATCACGCTAAAGCACGGCTTAAACTTTTTAATACACTGCCTCTCCCCATCTCATGAGATGTCCTTAAGAGAAAAGATTGAGCGTCTGGTGAGAAGATGGCTAGCTGAAGCTGAATACGCTATTATTAGCTCAGATGGACAAATAGTAGTCTCGAATTTCGCAGGTGATTATACACCATACGTGAGAGAGGTATGGGCAGATCATGGCCAAGCTCTTAAACCAGGAGAGTTCACTTTTGTGAGTGGGATGGAAGAAGGTAAGAAGTTCTTAATCTATAGGGCCAGTGAAGGGATCTTCGTTATTCTTAGCTCCCGAGGGACACCAGGCACAATTTTACTGTGTGCTCGCTCCTTATACAGGGAGCTTAGGGATCGGTTAGAAGCTAAACTGAGGGAGCTAGCAGGGGATTTCCTCTACGAGCTTGATCCTAGGTTCAGCAATGTAAATGAGGCTCTTAAGGCCATCCCGCCCACTATCTCCTGGCATCCGACCCTCAACGCCATGGTGAGGGCCATAGTAACTAACCTGAGTAGCCCCCTTAGGCTCTCCCAGATACTCCAAGGCCTAGAAGATCTCAGTATAAAGGTCTCCAGAGAGGAAGTCCTTAAAGCCCTTGAGTACCTAGAAAGCATAAAGGTTGTTCGGAAGAGATAACTTTAGCGCATCAAAAACACTTTAGACTTCTCTTGCCATGTCACGAATCAATGAGCACCGTGAGTCTTTGATTATAAATCCCATAGGGCTGCGTCTACATGAGGCCAGTCCTCAGACCTAAATAGCTTCTCAGGCTCAGAAATACCTAACAATCTTCAGCTTCTCCAGCTTATGCGACTCATCCTCTAAAATGCCTCAGGGCACGGTCGGCCCGTCTCTCGTATCTGCTGTTATTCGGCCTTTGTGCTATTCACATGGCGGCCAACTTTTACTCAGGTGCAATGATATACGGCATACAGGGGGTCTGAGCATCGTATGGAGTATTCCTTAACGTCCTTCTGGAATTTCTGGATTCGATTCTTGAACTCCTCAAACAGCCGAGCTAATAGCACAGATGTATCGAGAAAAAAGCGCACTCGGTCATGGTGAGATCACCTCTGCGAGCAGGATGTTCCTCATCATCCTCGCGACCGGATTTTCGAAGTTTATGCTGACGGCGAATGGCTCCGGGCACTTCTCCATGAAGAAGCGGGTGGCACTGTCTAGGTTTGATAGGAACTCTGATAAAAGGCGTTGGTACTCAGAGCACTCGGCCCCTTTGACCTGGCTCGGGAACCCCCGCACCCAAGAAACGGCCAGTAGAAGAGGGATATTAAGCCCTCCCCTATGCTCAGGCTTGCTAAGCTAGGTGGAACAACACAAAAAGGCCTGTCTAGGATACAGGAGCCGTAGGATACTCGGCTCTCAGGCCCCGAAAAGCTTATAAGCCCTGAGCCAGGCCGTCCGTTGGGTATTACGAAATGGCCAGGATGTATTACATGAAGGGGATCACGCGTCTCGAGGGCGTGCTGCTAGCTGCTCTGGTCGTGGTGGCCACTCTAGCTGGCTACGCCTGGCTTAAAGCTGTTGCCACGCCTGGCCCCCCGGTGCAGCAGGCGCCCCAGACCATCACCATCGTGGATAGCGCTGGCCGGTACGTCACGGTCCCCTGGCCCGTTAAGCGCGTGGTAGCCCTGACGAGTGCCTCGGCCATGACCTTAGTGGCCCTGGGGGCTAAGGACGCCATAGTAGGCATCACCGAGTACGCGGTTAGTGCGCCCTGGGCCCCGAACGTGACTTCCGTGGGCACTTGCTTTAAGCCCAACATAGAAGCCATCGTGTCCGTCAAGCCCGATGTAGTAATAACTTACGCCCGCTGGCCCAAACCCGAAGACCTCGAGGATAAGCTAGAACCCTTCGGCATCAGGGTGGTCCGCCTGGACTTCTATAAGATCGAGACCCTCTTCGCCGAGACCAGACTCCTGGGCCTCTTATTGAACAGAACGAAGGAGGCGGAGGACCTCATAAGTTACTGGCAGGGCGTTTACGGTGAAATCGTAAGCCGCGTGAGCGGGCTTGAGCCTGAGAACAAGACGCGGGTCTACTTCGAGGGCTACCATGACTACAAAGCCGCTGGCCCCGGCAGTGGCTGGGATGAGCTGCTCAGGCTGGCGGGCGGCTTGAACATATACGCTGATGCGCCGGTCACGTACCCAAAGGTGAGTGCTGAGGACGTGGTGGCTAGGAACCCGGACGTGATAATCAAGGCTGTCTCTAAGACGAAGTTCAACCCTTACGGCGCCACGGACGACGCACCCCTGAGGGAGATATGGGAGAGTATAATCTCCAGGCCCGGCTGGGACCAGATCACCGCCGTGAAGAATGGGCGCGTCTACCTGATCTGCGCTGGCTTCTTACACGATTCCTTCGGCCTGGTGGCGGAGTTGGCCTACATAGCTAAGCTGCTCTACCCGGACCTCTTCGCGGATCTGAACCCGAGCGAGGTCCACAGGCACTTCATAGAGGATAACCTAGGGATCCCATATGTCGGCATCTGGATATACCCGGCTGAGTAAGAAGAGGGCGCTAGTGCTGGCGTCGCTCGCCCTGGCGCTCCCCTTAGTCGTTTTTGTCTCCATGAGCTTAGGGGTCCTGCCCGTTAACCCTATAGGGCTGTTATATGGCCTTAGCTCTGGCCAGGGCATCGATCCCTTGGCCTGGGCCGTGATCTGGCATCTCAGGCTCCCGAGGGCCCTCATGGCTTTGGCGGCCGGCGCCATCTTAGCTATGGCCGGTGTCGCGCTTCAGGGCTCTTTGAGGAACCCGTTAGTCAGCCCCTTCACGCTGGGGGTGAGCTCTGGCGCCTCCTTTGGGGCAGCCCTTGCCATCGTGTTAGGCATCGGTTTCGTCGGGACAGGCACCTGCCTCATCATCGCTAACGCCTTCGTGTTCGCCCTCCTGGCCACCTTCATGGCGTTGGGCATAGCCCGCCTGAGAGGGATGACGCCTGAATCCGTGATACTCGCTGGCATAGCGGTGATGTACATGTTCTCCGCTGGCGTGACGCTGCTCCAATATGTGGCTCGCCAGTGGGAGCTGGCCGAGCTGGTCTACTGGCTGATGGGCGACCTTAGCAAGGCCAACTGGCACAGGCTAGACGTGGCCTTCTTGGCCCTCCTGGCCTGTATCCCGTTGTTCAAGTTCGCCTGGGACCTGAACGCCCTCATGATGGGCGATGACGTGGCCAAGAGCCTGGGCACCGACCCAGCCGTGACTAGGACGGCTTGCGCTGGCCTAAGCGCCCTGGCGGTGGCCGCTGTGGTCTGCATGACCGGCCCCATAGGCTTCGTGGGGCTCATGGCGCCCCATCTGGCCAGGCTGGTGGTAGGGGCAGACCACAGATTCCTCATGCCTACCTCAGCCCTCTTGGGGGCGCTGCTCCTCTCCACGGCCGACCTACTGGCCCGGGTGGTCATGATGCCGCTCGAGATACCCGTGGGCGTCGTGACCTCCTTCCTGGGCGTCCCCCTCTTCATCCACTTGCTATTAAGGGCGGGGCGGGAGATATGGCGGTGAAGATAATCGTCAAGGGGATTTCCGTGATTTACAGGTGTGTGAAAGCATTAGATGGCATCAGCATCGAGCTTGAGGGCGGCAAGATAACGGCTATTGTGGGGCCGAACGGCGCTGGCAAGACCACGCTGCTGAAGTGCATCAACGGCGTGGTGAAACCCAGCGCTGGCGTGGTGTTCTTAGATGGCGCGGAGGTCCACAAGCTCAAGCCCGCGGAGCTGGCGAGGCGTATGGGCCACGTGCCCCAGATAGCGCCCCCACACCTCCCTCTCACCGTGTTCGAGGCCGTGGCACTCGGCAGGCGCCCTTACGTGAGCTGGGCGCTCGGGGAAGCTGACCTGAGGGCTATAGAGGCAGCCATGAAGGCCGTTGGCATCGAGCACCTCTCGGACCGCTATTTCGATGAGCTGAGCGGCGGGGAGAGGCAGAAGGTCCTGATAGCCATGGCCCTGGCTCAGGAACCCGAGGTCCTGCTGCTGGACGAGCCCACCAGCAATTTGGACATAAGACACCAGCTCGAGATACTCGAGTTAATCCGGCGCCTGGCCAGGGAAAAAGGCCTCACGGTCGCTATGGCCATGCATGACCTCAACCTGGCCTCTAGGTTCTCAGATATCATGATAATGCTGAAGGAAGGGCGCGTTTTCGCGGTCGGTGCGCCACGGGAGGTCCTCACGCCGGAGAACATCAGGGCTGTCTACGGGGTGGAGGCAGCCGTCCTGACGAACCCGCACTTGCTCATCGTGCCCCTGGGGGTTGTGCCATGAAGCTGGCCTTCATAATCGGTTACGGTGCTTCGGCCATAGGTCTCCTCTCGAGGCTACTAGCTGAGGAAGCCGCTGAACACGGCTTCGATTACCTGGTCGTGGGCGATAAGGCTTGCTCGGAGCACGCGGATTTCATAAGGGATGCCAATGCCATCCTGGTGTACTCTAGCGGTCTCCCGGGGGAAGTAGAAAAGGCCGTGAGGCACGGCAGGGCCAAGCTCGTGTTAGCGCTCTCCGTGCCCTGCGCCCACCTGGCCAGGGGCAGCCCTGACGTTATCTCGAGGGCCTGGGCTTTCTATAAGACGGGCGGCGAGAAGAACCTCAGGGCGCTCATCCACCTCATGCTGAAGGAGCTGGGCGTGCCGGTGGAGGTCCCGGAGTTAGAAGAAGTGCCGTGGCAGGGTATTTTGCACCCAGAGCTGGGTTCCTTCAGCTCGACCGAGGATTACCTGAGGGCTTACTCGCGTGCCGGGAGGCCGTTGGTGGGGCTGCTGTTCTACAGGAGCCAGGCCATCTACGGGCAGCTGGGCCATGTAAGGGCGTTAGTGAAGGCCCTTGAGGACGAGGGCCTCGGTGTCCTGCCGGTCTTCACTTACGGGTTCAGGGACGCCATGCTCGACACGCCCACGGCCGAGGACACCATAAGGGAGTTCTTCTTCGTGAACAAGAAGCCCGTGGTGGACGCGGTCGTTGACCTCACATCCTTCTTCCTGTTGGACCACGGGCGCTGGGATGGAGATGCCTCTAGCCGCTTCAACGTGGCATCGGGCATCGAGTTGCTCAAGGAGCTGGGCGTGCCCGTAATAAGCGCGGTGGTCTCCTTCAACCAGAGCGTGGGGGAGTGGCTTAAGGACAAGAGGGGCGTGGATTACCTGACCCAGGTCTACCGGGTCATAATGCCAGAGGTAGATGGCCTCATAGAGCCTATCTTCGTGGCTGGCTCGAGGGTAGGGCCTGAGGGCGCTAAGTCTTACGAGCCCTTCGAGGAACACGCTAGGTACCTGGCTAGGAGGGTGAAGAAATGGATAGAGCTAAAGCGCAAGAGACCCGAGGAGCGAAGGATAGCTATAATTCTCATAAACCCGCCGTGCAAGGGCCTTGAGGCCAGCCTAGCCGTCGGCTTCGGCTTGGACGTGCCGGAGAGCGTGGTAAGGCTGTTGCACAGGCTTAAGGAGCTGGGTTACGATGTCGGTGACCACCTGCCGAGGGACGGCCAGGAGCTTGTGAGGGTGTTCATGGAGAAGAAGGCCATCAGTGAGTTCAGGTGGACATCGGTTGAGGCCATAGTGGAGAGCGGCGGGGCTGCTGCCTTCGTGGACGCCGAGACCTACATGAGCTGGTTCGAGGAGCTCCCACGGGACGTCAGGGAGAAGATGGTGGCCGATTGGGGCCACCCGTTGGACGTGCTGAGCGGGCGGGCGCCTAAAGAGCTCGCCGGCATGGTTTACGATGGCAAGTTCGTGGTGCCCGGCCTCTTCTTCGGCAATATCTTCATAACGCCCCAGCCCAAGTGCGGTTGCGCCGGGCCGGCCTGCGATGGGCGTGTCTGCCGGATACTCCACGACCCGACAGTGTCAC
The DNA here is from genome assembly GCA_964638535.1 of uncultured Candidatus Bathyarchaeia archaeon. Classification (GTDB taxonomy): domain Archaea; phylum Thermoproteota; class Bathyarchaeia; order EX4484-135; family EX4484-135; genus EX4484-135. Next base: position 6,729 of record CAZWYW010000050.1, read on the forward strand.
CGCCCCATCAGTGGTTGGCTGTCTACAGGTGGATAACTAGGGTCTTCAAGGCCGACGTGGTGATACACTTCGGCACCCACGGGACGTTGGAGTTTAGGCCCGGGAAGGGAGTGGGCCTCTCACCTTCCTGTTGGCCCGAGATAACCATAGATGATGTTCCTCACCTCTACGTCTATGTAGTCTCTAACCCCATGGAGGGCGTGATAGCCAAGCGCAGAAGCTACGCAGTCCTCGTGGACCACATGTACCCGCCCATGGCCAGGGCCGGCGTGCTAGATGAGCTGGATGCCCTCCTGGCCCAATACGCCCGCGCCAGGCA
>CAZWYW010000051.1:0-7045 GCA_964638535.1 uncultured Candidatus Bathyarchaeia archaeon
GGGATTGCGTGAAGAGGCGGGGGGCCATGGTGGAGTCTGGGGGGCCACGCCAGCGTGGGCAGAGGGGCGCTTCTCAATCCCCTAGTCAGCCCCCCGTGCTGCCTAAGAAACCCGGCTTCCCCCGCCTCTTCACGCAATCCCTGGGCGCCTTAGCATTTGACACCGCCGGCTTGTTAGCCGGCCTAGTATTCGCCTCCTTCCTTGACCTCTTCTCACGCGAAATGTGGTCCATAGTAGCTTATCCGTGCGTGTTGACCACGAGGGGCATGGTCGGTGGTGTCTTCTGCGGCCGCCTCACGTCCGGCCTTTGGCTAGGCACTATAAGGCCCCGCTTCCTAAGGAACACGCGCGAGTTTAAGGCCCTTTACTCCTCCATACTGACCCTCAGCGCCGCCCTGGCACTTATGATATCAGGCGTCGTGGGGCTCTACGGTCTCTCCTGGGGCATAAAGGGCCGGGATGTGCTTAACGTGGCCGTAGCCGTGTTAGCTACCATGGCTTTCGCTAGCGTGGCCGCCACACCTATATCGGCTTTCGTGGCCTTCACGTCCTTCAGACATGGGCTGGACCCGGACGTCGTGACTTACCCGGTGGGCTCCACTACCTCCGACATAGTGGTGACGTGCTGTTATGCGGCCACGTTGGCCCTCATGTATTACGGCCCCCCAGGCCGGCTGGCCGTCCACGGGGTCTGCGCCGCCTTCCTGAGCGTGTGCGCGGCCGTGGTAGCGAGGTGGGCGAGGGATGAGGAGTTCAGGCGAGCTCTAGGGGAAGCCCTGACTTCCTCGATCGCGGTGGTGATCATATCGGGCTCGACGGGCACTGTCCTTGGGCAGATGAACGCTACCGTCGGCCTGAGGCCTGAGGTCGCCCTGGCCTACCCGGCCCTGATAGACACGGTGGGCGACGTGGGCTCCATAGTAGGTTCCACGGCCACCACTAAGCTCTGGTCAGGTGAGCTGGAGGCGAAGCCGGGCGCTATCAAGGAGCACTCCCGTGAGGTAGCTGCTGCTTGGTCGGCTTCCGCCTGCGTGTTCGTGGCTTACGCGCTCATATCGGCTGCCCTAGGCCAGGCGAGTGCCCTACCGGCCTTATTGGCTATCTTCCTCTTAGCCAACCTCATAGCCGTGGGCGCGGTAGCCCTCTTGTCCTTCATGGCTGGCATAGCCACTTACAGGCATGGGCTGGACCCGGACAACTTCGTCATACCCATAGAGTCCTCGGCTGCGGATGCCATCACCACGCTATCGCTCTTGATAGCCATAAGCGCCCTCCTGGCCCTAGGGGTCAGATGAGTAACTCGCGGGCACCTGGCTAGCCCTACCCGCTCCTCATCATCCCCGAATGGTCTCGCGACGGGGACCGATAAATCTTACCTCAAAAGAGAGGCAGGCCCGGCCAAAGGCCTGTCGCTAACGGGCCTCAGTAGCCCACTTGTGCTCGAGACTGTGGCGCCCCAGCTCCTCGAGCAAATCTGGGCAGCGCTCCAACGCCTTCTGGACGAGGTGCAGGTAGCGGGCCAGACGGGCTGCTTCCTCGCTCACCTCTATGAGGCGGCCCTCTAAGACCACGTAATGCCTCACGCGCACGTCACGGACTTTGGCCACGAAGAGGGCCTCATTAAGGGCCATGTGGAGCAGGAGGCAGTGGGGCGAGCCCTCTATGCTGGCCACCACGATCTCCACAGGCTTAGAGCACGTTATGGCGGAGGCCAGCTTGCCCATGAGCATGGTAGGGTTCTCTGTCTCCGGGCAGCACGTGAAGGCCACCCGGCCATCCGCTAGCTTCTCGAAGACCTCCGGGTAAAGCGTCTTCACGCACTCCGCCGCCAGGAGCACCTTAGCACCCCTTAAAATAGGGGCCTTGACCCATGTCTCGGTCATCTTCAGCTCTCATCACCCGCGCATCCAGCGCCAAGAGGTTGATAAGCCTTGCCCAGCTAAGCTGCTCTAAGCGTGTATCAAGCTGCTGGCCTAAAACATGTCTGGCCGCGTTGAAAGCGGTTATAAGAGCCCCGGGGGCCTCTGGCCGGGAGCCTTGGCAGAGCAAGCGATAGCGAGCGCCTTCGACCTATTGGCCAAGCCCATAAGGCGCTTGATAGCCGAGAGGGGGTTTGCTAGACCAACCCCTCCCCAGGAGAAGGCGATACCGCTTATTCTAGAGGGTAAGAACGTGCTCCTCATCGCGCCCACGGCCACCGGCAAGACGGAGGCCGCTTTCCTGCCCGTGCTGCACAAGCTCCTCGAAATGCGTTCCAAGGGCCTAGATGAAAGGGGCATCAAGGTCCTATACATAACGCCCCTCCGCGCCCTGAACAGGGACCTATTAGACCGCCTTGAGTGGTGGTGCACGCGCCTTGACCTGAAGCTGGCCGTGAGGCACGGCGATACTGAGCAGAGGGAGCGGGCACGGCAGGCCAGGAGCCCGCCAGACGTGCTCATAACCACGCCTGAGACGTTAAACGCCATCCTGCTGGGCCGCGTGATGCGCAAGCACCTCAGGGCCGTGAGGTGGGTCATCATAGACGAGCTTCACGAGATGGTGGATTGTAAGCGCGGGAGCCAGCTCTCCCTGGCTTTAGAGCGCCTCAGGGACCTATTAGAACGGGAGCCGCAGGTCATAGGGCTCTCGGCCACCGTGGGCTCGCCGGAGGAGGCAGCGCGCTTCCTAGTAGGGAACGGCAGGCCCGTGGAGATCGTCCACGTGCCGGTGGCCCGCATGATGGAGTTAAAGGTCATCTTCCCCCAGGCCACGGATGAGGACCATAAGCTGGCGGAAGCCCTTTACACACATCCTGAGGTGGCCGCGAGACTAAGGGTGATGAGGGAGCTCATAGAAGCGCATGAGTCTGCCCTCGTCTTCACGAACACGCGCTCAATTGCCGAGGTTCTGGCCAGCCGCTTCCGTGTCTGGGATCTAGAGCTGCCCATCTCCATACATCACGGCTCCCTCTCCAAGCCCTCGCGTGTGGCAGCTGAGAGAGGGCTGAAGCACGGGGAGCTAAAGGCCCTCGTGGCCACGTCGAGCCTAGAGCTGGGGATAGACGTGGGGCGCGTGGAACTCGTGATACAGTACATGTCGCCTAGGCAGGTGACGCGCCTCGTCCAACGCGTGGGCAGGGCTGGCCACAGGCTCGATAGGGTGGCGAAAGGCGTCATCATCACCATGGATTCCGACGACACGCTCGAGGCCATGGTCATCGCCAGGAGGGCGCTGAACGAGGAACTTGAGCCCCTGAAGATACCGGAGTGCCCCTTAGACGCGTTAGCGCACCAGATAGCCGGCGAGCTGATAAGGCGTGGTCGCGTCTACTTCTACGAGCTTTACGAGCTCTTCAGCCGCGCTTACCCTTACGCCAACTTAGATATAGAGAAGCACGTAAAGCCCGTGTTAAATTACATGCACAACCGTTACCCGAGGCTGGCCTGGGTCTCTGAAGACGATGAGGTGGCCATCAAGCCCAAGCGCTCCAAGGCCCTCTATGAGTACTACTTCGGCACGCTCTCCATGATCCCCGACGAGAGGCACTACGTGGTCGTGAACGAGACCGAGAACCTACCCGTGGGCCTCCTTGACGAGTGCTTTGTGGCCGAGTACGGCCGGCCGGGCGTGAAGTTCGTGATAAGGGGGCGCCCCTGGGTCATAACGGCCGTGAGGGGCGACAGGGTCTACGTGCGCGAGGTAGAGGACCCCACGGGCGCCATACCGAACTGGGTGGGCGAGGAGATACCGGTCCCCTTCGAGGTAGCACAGGAGGTCGGTCAGATAAGGGCCCTCGTGGAAGAGCGCCTGCGCTCGGGCACTAAGCCAGAAGAGATAGCCGCCGAGCTAGCCGACCGTTACCCGACCGATTTCGAGACAGCCCTCAGGGCCATAAGGGAGACCGCCGAGCACGTGAGGCTGGGCTACCCAGCCCCCACGCATGATCGCGTACTGGTGGAGGAATGGGACGAATACGTCATCATACACGCCCACTTCGGCTCCCTGACCAACCGCACGCTCGCCCAACTCTTAGGCCACTTAGCCGCTGAGCGTATAGGGCTGGCCGTCTTGCTCCAACACGACCCCTACAGGATCATTATCCACACTAGGGGCGAACTCTCGGCCAACGAGGTGATAGCGCTCCTGCGTGAGGCAGCCGAGATGAGGCCTGAGGCCATCAGAGATGCCGTTAAGCGAGCCGTGGTACGCACCGGTATCTTCAAGAGGCGCCTGATACATGTGGCCCAGCGCTTCGGCGCCCTGGAGAAATGGGCCGACCTGAGTTCCGTGAGTATGAAGAGCCTCATGAAGAGCTTTGAGAACACGGCTATCTGGGAAGAAGCGCTTAAGGAAGTCTTCACGTTTGATTTGGACCTAGAGCACGCCTTAGAGGTCCTGGCCGGTATCCGGGAGGGCCATATAAAGGTGCTCGAGTTGGCCAAGCCGGCTGGCGAGCTGAGCCCAATAGCCTGGCTCGGCATGGAGCGCATGAGCATGAAAACGGACGTCATGCCGCCCGAGCGCCTGAAACGCATCCTGGTAGAGGCCACTAAGGCCAGGTTGCTGAGCGAGGCGCGCGTGTTAGTGTGCACAGAGTGCTGGTCTTACCTAGCTACCGCCAGGGCCAAGGACCTGCCCGATAGGCCTAGGTGCCCCAGGTGCGACTCGCGTGCCCTAGGCGTGCTGGATGAGGACGAGGATACCGTTTACGTGATGGCAGAAAAGGCCAGGGAGGGCGCTAGCTTGACGAGGAGGGAAGAGCGCTTACTCGAGAGGGCGCTCGAGACCGCCGAGCTAGTGGCCAGGTACGGCAAGCCTGCCTTCGTGGCCCTCTGCGGCAGGGGCTTGAGGCCCGAGGACGCAGAGCGCGTGTTGGCCGAGGAGCCAGCCCTCACGGAGCGCTTCTACGAGTTAGTGATGGAAGCCGAGCGCAGGGCTCTCATGGCCAGGTTCAGGTGAAAAGCTCTTTTTGCTGGGCGGGTAAGCGGGAGGGCCGCTCGGGGAATGGGGTGCCCTCTAGATGGCTAAGCCCCGGCTCAAGAAGCTGAGGGAAGAACTCTCCTTCGTCAGGGGGAATTTACTCGTCCTGATAGCGAGCTGGGTATTCTTCAACTTCGTGAGCTCCATGGTCTTTCAATATGAGTCCCTCTACTTAGAGGCCCTGGGGGCCTCCGGCCTCATAATCGGCCTCCTCGGTTCCTTAAGCACCGCTGTCCTCCTCGTGGCGCGTATCCTAGGCGGGCACCTGGCCGATAAGTACGGGCGTAGGGACCTGATAGTGGTCATGACCTTCGGTGTGGCCCTCTCCTACGTGTTTTACGCGATCGCACCTGATTGGCGATTGGTGGCGTTAGGAATGGCCTTAGGGAACCTCTGCCTCGTTTACCAGCCGGCCTTAGAGGCCATAACGGCCGATTCCATACCACCCGAGAAACGCGGCCTGGGCTACGCCTTAGCCAACGTCCTACCGAGCGTGCCAGCGGTCTTCAGCCCCCTCCTGGCCAGGGAACTCATAAGGCGATTGGGCTTCGTGGAAGGCATGAGGATAGCTTATTGGATTGTCGTAGCCGGCTCGCTCGCGGCCGCGCTCATAAGGGCTCTCTTCCTCAAGGAGACCCTCGAGAGACACGAGAAAGCGCGCTTAAGGGAGCTGCTCGGCGAGTTCAAGCGGTCCTTATCCGAGATGGCCAGCGCCTGGAGAGCCATGCCGAAGCAGCTGAAGATATTCACCGTCATACTGTTCATAAGCGTGTTCGAGGAGCCCATGTTCCGCATGTTCATGTCCCTCTACGTCGTGCACGTGATAGGCATAAGCAGGGCTGATTGGGCCGTGTTAGGCGTGGTCTGGTCCGCCACGGCGTTGGCCGCGGGCATACCGCTCGGCAAGGCCGTGGACGTGGTTGGGAGGAAGAAGGCGTTAGTGCTCTCCTATGTGCTCTGGTTGCCTTCGACGGTCTATTTCTTGCTCTGCAGGAGCTTCTGGGAGCTCGTCTTCATCTTCGTCCTCTTCTCCCTAGGCGGCGCCCTCTTCGGGCCAGCTCACCAGGCCCTGATAGCCGATCTCACGCCCAAGGAAGTGCGGGGCCGCGTCATGGGGGCCATAGGGAACCTCAACCTGGTGGCAACGGCTATCACCTCGGCCTTAGCAGGCTTGCTCTACGAGCTAGGGCCGGCCTGGCCCTTCATAACGTGCGTCTTCATAGATGCTCTCGTCTTATCCATGATATTACTCTTGTTGGAGGAGCCCGAGAAAAGGGAGGCGTGAGCCCCCCATACCACCGGCGAAAACATAATTAGCTGTGGCAGGTATTAGGCGTGGTGCCAGCCTTGGAGGGCGCTAAGGCCTCGGAGATCATAAAGCGGGCTTACGAGGAAGGCCGTAAGCACTTACTTGAGCCAGAAGCCAAGGCTATCTGCGCTGAGTACGGCATACCAGTCCCGAGGGGGCGTGTGGCTAAGACAGCCGATGAGGCCGTTAAGATCGCGGAGGAAATAGGTTATCCCGTGGTCCTTAAGATAGTATCGCCTGACGTGCTACATAAATCGGACGTGGGCGGCGTGCTCCTGAACGTATCGGATGCGGACGGCGTGCGGGAAGGCTTCAAGCGCATCTTAGATACTGTGCGCTCTCATGTGCCTAACGCGCGCGTGCTCGGCATCCTGGTAGAGGAGATGGCGCCTAAGGGCGTGGCAGAGGTCATAGTGGGCGCCATAAAGGACCTGCAGTTCGGCCCCACGCTCATGTTCGGCCTAGGGGGTGTCTTCGTGGAGATCCTCAAGGACGTGACGTTCAGGATAGCGCCCATAGAGGAGCGGGATGCCTACGAGATGATAAGCGAGATAAAGGCTTATCCGATCCTGAAAGGTTACAGGGGCCAGCCGCCGGCCGACGTGGACGCAATAGCGCGCATCCTGCTGAGCGCTTCCAAGCTCGTGGTAGAACACCCCGAGGTCAAGGAGATGGACCTTAACCCCATAATCGTCTACGAGAAGGGCGCCAGGACCGTGGACGCGCGCATCATACTCGAGTAAGGCGGCCGCTGCCCGGCCGCAAGGCTTTTAT
>CAZWYW010000052.1:0-6554 GCA_964638535.1 uncultured Candidatus Bathyarchaeia archaeon
GAGGTAGATGAGATGCTGGATCTGCTACGCGAGATCCACGCGAAGGGCATCACGTTGTTCATCATAGAGCACGTGATGAGGGCCGTGATGGGCATTTGCCAGCGCATCCTCGTTATGCACTACGGTAGGCTTATAGCCCAGGGCACGCCAGAGGAAGTGGCTAACGACCCGAAGGTAATAGAGGCTTACCTCGGGGGTGTCCTATGATGGCCCTGTTGGAGGTTGAGGGGATAGATGTGTTCTACGGGGAGCTCCAGGCCCTCTGGGGCGTTTCGCTCAAGGTGGATGAAGGCGAGTTCGTGGCCCTCATAGGCCCGAACGGTGCTGGCAAGACCACCACGCTTAAGGCCATATCGGGCCTATTGAAGCCAGCTAAAGGCCAAATAGTATTTGATGGCAAGGACATCACGGGCCTCCCACCCCACACGATAGCAGCCATGGGGATCGCCCATGTGCCAGAGGGGAGGCAGATCTTCCCGGGCCTCACGGTGCTCGAGAACTTGAAGATAGGAGCTTACGTCAGGAGAGCCCGCGAGAAATTCGAGGAAAGCCTCGAGTTCGTGTTCAGCCTCTTCCCCAGGTTAAAGGAGCGGAGGAACCAAATAGCTGGGACGCTCAGCGGCGGCGAAAGGCAAATGCTTGCCATAGCGAGAGGGCTGATGTCCAGGCCCAAATTGCTCATGCTCGATGAACCTTCCCTCGGTCTCGCGCCCAAGCTAGTGCTAGAGGTCATGGACACGCTGAAGCGCCTGCACGGAGAGGGCCTCACGATCCTCCTCGTGGAGCAGAACGTGAAGTACGCTCTCGAGCTAGCTGATCGCGCTTACGTGCTTGAGACAGGCCGTGTGGTCATGGAGGGGCCCGGCAGGGAATTGCTCGAGGACCCGAGGATAAAGAGCGCTTACCTGGGCATTTGAGATCCAATGCCTTTTTAATAATATTTCCAAAATCCACTATCTCGGCAAATTCTCGAGCGAGCCGAGTGCTAAAAATTAAAAGCGGAAATCCAACCCTAGGGCAGGGGGAGCGCATGGAACGTGGGCGTTTAGACGTGCTAACGGGGGTGTGGTTCACCATAGGCGATATAGCTTGTGCTGAAGGCGCCATAGCTGCTGGTTGCCGTTTCTTCGCGGGCTACCCAATAACGCCAGCGAGCGAGATCATGGAGCGCATGGCTTTCAGGCTCCCGCAGGTCGGGGGAGTTTACGTGCAAATGGAGGATGAGCTAGCCTCCATGGCAGCCGTGATAGGGGCCTCCTGGGCTGGCGTGAAGGCCATGACGGCTACCTCTGGCCCAGGCTTCAGCCTCATGCAGGAGAATATAGGCCTGGCAGTCATGACGGAGACGCCCTGTGTGCTCGTGAACGTCATGAGAGGAGGCCCCTCCACGGGCCAGCCGACCAAGATGGGACAGCAGGACGTGATGCAAGCTAAGTGGGGCTCCCACGGTGATTACGAACTCATAGCCTTAGCACCTTCCTCGGTTCAGGAGATGTTTGATTTCACCATAGAGGCCTTCAACTACGCTGAGCGCTACCGCTGCCCCGTCATAGTGCTGGCTGATGAGACAGTAGGCCACATGCGTGAGAAGCTCGTCATACCTGAGCCAGAGGAAATAGAGAAGCGCTTGGTATCGCGAAAGAAACCAAGGGTGCCGCCCGGCGAGTTCGCGCCTTTCATGCCTGATCCAGAGGACCTCGTGCCCCCCATGGCCTGCTTCGGGGAGGGCTACCACTTCTACGCTACCGGCCTCACGCACGACGAGTGGGGAAAGGTACGCACGGATAGCGCTGAAGAGCAATTCAAGTTAGTCGCTAGGCTCTGCGATAAGATAAGGAAGAACAAGGATAAGATAGTGAAGTATGAGGCCCTCTGGCTCGATGACGCGGACGTAGTCGTGGTGGCCTACGGCATAGTCTCCCGTTCGGCTAGAGCGGCCGTCGCCAGGGCGCGGGAGGAGGGCATCAAAGCCGGGCTGCTCAGGCCCATAACCATCTGGCCTTTCCCCGAGGAGCTGATGGCCGATGTGGGCGAGAGGGCCAAGAAAGTCTTGGTGGCCGAGGTAAATTACGGGCAGTTGGTCAGGGAAGTGGAGAGGCGCGTGCCTTGGCGCAAGGTGGTCTTCTTACCCAAGCTGGGCGAGAAATTCCACACTGCCGAGGAACTCTTGAGGGCCATAAAAACAGCGGCGAGGTGATGGGAGGTGAGCACCAGCATGTTAGCTGCTGAGCTCAGGCACCCGCTCGAGAAATACACGCGGGAGGGCATGATACCACACATCTGGTGCACGGGCTGCGGGAACGGCATAGTATTAAATGCCTTCCTCAGGGCCATCGATGAACTCGGCTTAGACATGGACAAGCTGGCCGTTATATCGGGCATAGGCTGTATGGGGCGTATAGCGGGCTACATCAACGCGGACGCCTTCCATACCACGCACGGGAGGGCTATACCGCTCGCTTTCGGCGTGAAGCTCGTGAGGCCTGACCTCAAGGTGGTCGTCATATCAGGCGACGGCGATCTCTTCGCCATAGGCGGCAACCACTTCATCCACGCGGCCCGCAGGAACGTGGATATGCTCGTGATATGTGCTAACAACTTCAACTACGGCATGACCGGTGGGCAGGTAGGCCCCACCACGCCCCTAGAGGCCTTCACGACCACTACGCCCTACGGGAACATAGAGCATCCCTTCAACCTCGTCCACCTAGCGGCCGCCGCCGGGGCCGTCTACGTGGCCCGTTGGACGGTGGTGCACCCCAGGAGGCTGAAGGAATCCATAAAGAAAGCTCTCCAAAAGAGGGGCTTCAGCTTCATAGAAGTCATATCAGTCTGCACGGAGGGCTTCGGGCGCAGGAACAGGCTCAGGACAGCCATAGAGTTCATGCACTGGCTGAAGCGCGTGAGCGTGATCACGAAGCGCATGGACCCCTCGGAGGCCTACATAGGCCCGGACAGGATAGTGGTGGGAGAGTTCGTGGATATAGAGGGCAAACCGGAATACACGGAACTCTTGAGGGCCTGTATAGAGGACGTGAGGCGGCGGGCGGAAAGGGGTGAGATAAGGGTTGCGTTATGAGGTCCTCATAGCCGGCATGGGCGGCCAGGGTATTCTCTTAGCTGGCACTATTCTCGGCACAGCCGCCACGGTGTTCGGGGGTCTCAAGGCCACCCAGATAGTCTCTTACGGGCCTGAGGCCAGAGGAGGGCGCGTCTACACGGAGGTGGTGCTCTCGGACCAAGAGATAGACTACCCGAGGGTGGTGGAGCCCGACGTGGTCATAGTCATGAGCCAGAGGGCCTACAACGAGTTCGCGGAGCGCGTGAGGAAGGGCGGCACGGTCATCTACGACCCGGACCTAGTAGAGCCCCATGACCCCCCTAAGGGCGCTAAGCTGCTGCCCGTGCCAGCCACGAGGAAAGCTGAAGAGCTGGGCATGAGGAGGGCAGCCAACATGGTCATGTTAGGCGTGCTCACGGCCCTCTGCGAACTCATAGAACCCGAGATGGTGGAGAAGGCCATCTCTTACCGTGTTAGGAAGGAGTACGTGGCCGTCAACCTCAGGGCCTTCAGGGAAGGTTATGAGCTGGGCCTGAGCTTGAGGGAGGAGGTGAGCTAAGGGCTTGGCACGGGAGCCGCGCATAGGCGTCTACATCTGCCACTGCGGGACGAACATCGCCGGCGTGGTGGATGTGGAAGCCCTGAGGGCCTTCGCCGAGACTCTGCCGGGCGTGGCCGTGGCCCGCACGTATGTCTACATGTGTTCTGACCCCGGCCAGAGGCTGATAAAAGAGGACATAGCCGCTGGCTTAGTGGACCGCGTGGTAATAGCCGCTTGCTCCCCAAGGCTCCACGAGCCCACCTTCCAACGCGCCCTGAGGGAGGCAGGCCTGAACCCCTACATGCTCGAGATAGCGAACATACGCGAGCAGAACTCCTGGGTCCACATGCACGAGCCCGAGAAAGCGCTCGAGGTGGCCAAGGACTTAGTGCGCATGGCGGTCGCGAAGGCAGCGCTCCTCCAGCCCGAGGAAGCCCACGAAGTCCCCGTGGGGCGCAGGGTGCTCGTGATAGGAGGAGGTATCGCGGGCATAACAGCCGCCCTCGACCTAGCCGACGCGGGCTTCGAGGTCTACTTGGTCGAGAAGGCGCCCTCCATAGGCGGGCACATGGCCATGCTCGACAAGACCTTCCCCACCATGGACTGCGCCCAGTGTATCCTCACGCCGAAGATGGTGGACGTGGCCAGGCACCCGAACATCAGGCTCCTCACCTACTCCGAGGTCAAGAGCGTGGAGGGCTACGTAGGCAACTTCAAGGTGCGGGTGCTGAAGAAGCCCCGATACGTGGACCCAGATAAGTGCACGGCCTGCGGTGAGTGTGCTAAGGCCTGCCCAGTAGAGGTGCCAGATGAGTTCAACGCTGGCCTCTCCTGGCGCAAAGCCATCTACATACCCTTCCCTCAGGCCGTGCCCTCTGCTTACGTATTGGACGAGGATGCCTGCCTGGGCCTCACGCCCCTGGCCTGTGGGAAATGCCTAGAGGCCTGCGAGGCGAAGGCCATAAACCTGAACGACTCGCCGGAGGAAATAGAGCTTAACGTGGATACCATCATAGTTGCCGTGGGATTCGAGCCCTACTGCCCGGAGGCAGATGAGGAATACGGTTACGGGCGTTATCCAGATGTCCTAACGGCCCTCGAGATGGAGAGGCTCTTGAACGCCTCTGGCCCAACCGGGGGGCGCGTCCTAAGGCCTTCTGACCTCAAGGAGCCCAAGAAAATAGCTTATATCCAGTGCGTGGGCTCGAGGAGCCTTAGGCCTGGCCACGCGCCTTATTGCTCGCGCATCTGCTGTATGTACGCCATGAAGCAGGCCCTGGAGCTGAAGGAGAAATACCCGGGCATAGATGTATGCATCTTCTACACGGACATAAGGGCCTTCGGCAAGGGCTACGAGGAGTTCTACTGGCGTGCCCAGGAGGCGGGCGTTCGCTTCATCAGGGGGCGCGTGGGCGAGGTCTGGCGCGATAGGGAAGGGCGCCTGATAGTGCGGGCCGAGGACACCCTAACGGGCCGCGTGATAGAGGAGCCCTTCGACATGGTGGTGCTCTCCGTGGGCCTCAGGCCACCTGAGGGCGCTAAGGAGCTGGCCGAGATGCTGAAGATACCTTTAGGCCCCGATGGCTTCTTCTTGGAAGCGCATCCTAAGCTCAGGCCCGTGGACACGGTGGTAGATGGCATATTCGTCTGCGGGGCCTGCCAGGGGCCGAAGGATATAGTGGATACCGTGGCTCAGGCTAAGGCAGCTGCCTCCAGCGCTATGGCCCTCATGTCAAGGGGCAAACTAGTGGTGGAGCCCTACTTTGCGACCGTGGTTGATGAAGAGCGCTGCCGTGGCTGCGGCAGGTGTGAGCAGGCGTGCGAGTTCGGGGCCATAAAGGTGGAGGAACGCGATGGGCGTTTAGTGGCGCGCGTCACAGAGGCGCTCTGCAAGGGCTGCGGCGCCTGCCGTGTGGTATGCCCGACGGGCGCTCTGAGGATAAGGCGTTTCACGGACGAGCAGATAGTGGCCCAGGTGCTCGCGGCCATGGCGAGGTGATGGGGCTTGGCCGAGCCAGGTGAAAGCAGCTCTGGCCCAGAGCGGGAGTTCGAGCCCAAGATACTCGCCTTCTGCTGCAACTGGTGTGCTTACGCTGGCGCTGACCTGGCTGGCGTGAGCCGCATCCAATACCCGGCTACGGTCCGTATCGTGCGCGTGATGTGCTCGGGCATGGTGGATATGAGCTATATCCTCAGGGCCTTCGAGGCAGGCGCAGATGGCGTTTTGGTGGCTGGTTGCCATCCAGGCGATTGTCACTATATCTCCGGCAACCTGAAGGCCGAAAAAGAAGTCGCTAGGACCAAGAGGATCTTAGACGCCGTAGGCCTAGGGGCCGAGCGCCTGAGGCTTGAGTGGATCTCGGCTTCAGAGGGCGAGAAATTCGCCCGCGTAATAAGGGAATTCACGGAACAGCTCAGGAGATTAGGCCCTAACCCGCTGAAAGGGAGCCAGCCGCCTGCTTACCCGACGAGCGCCGAGGGTCTCGGGCGCTACGGCAGAGGGAGCCTCGGTTCACGCAGCCACTCCCTGGCCGAGAAGGTATTGGCCAAGGCGCCCTTCTGGGAGTGCCTGGCTTGTGCCACCTGCACGGCCTTCTGCCCGGCCGGGATAAGGGGGCCCGAGGTCATCAGGGCCATAAGGGTTTCCTCAGCGCCTAGGGGACAGGCCGATACGGTATGCGCGCACGACGCTATCCCGCTCATGTGGGCCCGCATGATGGTCAACCCGGCCCTAAGGCCCAGGAGGCTGAGCTGGCTGCCAGGCGATGCCAAGGTGGCCGAGCGCGGTGATATCTTGTTCTTCGTGGGCTGTTTGCCGCTCTACGACGCGCTCTTCGAGGAGCTGGGCCTCGGCCTCACGGGCATAGCTACCTCCGCCATTAGGATACTGAACGCGTTGGGCGTGGTGCCGGTTATCTCGCCCGAGGAGCGTTGTTGCGGCCATGACCTCCT
>CAZWYW010000053.1:0-5835 GCA_964638535.1 uncultured Candidatus Bathyarchaeia archaeon
GGCGTGAAGACCTTCATCACGAACGCGCCCGTGGCGAACTTCTTCGTGGTCCTCTGCCAGACCAACCCCAAGGCCCACCCGCCCTATAGGGGCCAGAGCCTCTTCGTGGTGGACAGGGACACGCCCGGCCTAGAGGTCACGAAGCTGAAGGATAAGATGGGTATAAGACCGTCCGTGACGGGCGAGGTAGCCTTCAACGACGTAAAGGTGAAAGACGACGCACTCTTGGGCGAGCTTAACAGGGGGTTCTACTATGCCATGGAGTTCTTCGATAAGAGCCGTGTGGGTGTAGCCGCCCAGGCCGTGGGCATCGCTCAGGGAGCCTTCGAAATAGCCTATAAGTACGCTAAGGAGCGCGAGGCCTTCGGCCAGCCCATAATACAGTTCGAGGGCGTCTCCTTCAAGCTCGTGGACGCCGCTACGCTCATAGAGGCCGCCCGCTTACTGACCTATAAAGCCGCTTGGCTCATAGATCAGGGCAAACCCGACCCCATGCTGACCAGCATGGCTAAGACGTTCGCCAGCGAGGTGGCCGTGAAGGTCACGGAGTGGTGTATAGGCATCCTGGGCGGCTACGGCTACTTCGGTGATTACCGCGTGGAGCGCTACCACAGGGATGCCATAGTGACGACTATCTATGAGGGCACGAACGAGATCCAGCGCCTCACCACGCTCAGGTACATGCTCCGGCGGCTCTAGGCCCTTAGGGGATGTTCTCTTTTTTCTGGCCCTTTTAGGTCAAGCGGACTTAGCCTGGGGAAGGCTTAAGAGACGCGGTCTTTAGCCCCCGGCGCGGGGGCATCTTACACGTGCGGGCACCGCTGGGCAGCCTCAAAGGCTACCTGAGCGCTTACCGCGGGTTAGGCAGGGATATCTGGCTTATAGCACTCTCCGCTGCCATGCCCTCCATAGCCTGGGGCTTCATAAACGTGATCTGGGCCCCATATCTGGCCCTACTGGGCCTAGACGAGCCACACATAGGGACTCTCATGATGATAAGCATGATGGCTATGGCCGTCCTCACCATGCCCATGGGCCTCCTAGCCGACGTGGTCGGGAAAAAGCACGTAGTGGCCACGGGCCTAGCCCTCTCAGCGGTGTACGCGGCTATCTACTACCTCACCGCCGATTTCCGGTGGCTCTGCCTAGCGGAGTTCTTGGGCGGGCTCGGGGCAGCCATGAGCTGGGGGCCGAACATCGCCCTCATGGCCGATAAGGCAGGCGAATCACGCGATTACGCCTTCAGCTTCTCCTTCTCCCTCTGGTCGGCCTTTAACTTAACGGGCTTCCTCTTAAGCGGGCTCCCGGACTGGCTCAGGGCGGCCTACGGGCTCGGCGAGGTAGAGGCGACGAGGCTCATGTTCCTCCTAGCCCTAGCTATCACGGCCATAGGCCCGCTCCTGCTTCTGCCCGTTGAAGAACCTCCTCGCTCCCCACGCGCCAGGAAGCGCCCATTCGCTAACATCAGGTCTTGGAGCCTCATAAGCCGTTACGCCTTGGTGAACGGCCTGATAGGTTTCGGAGCTGGCCTCGTAGTGCCCTGGTTCTCCTACTTCTTCTGGCGCCGCTTCGGCGCCCCCTACGGCACAATAGGCATCTTATTCGCCGTCACCACGCTCGTCATGGTGCCGGGCTTCATACTAGCCCCAAAGCTCTCCAGCGCCCTAGGACCTGTCAAAGCGGCTGTCCTGACCCAGGGCCTATCAATAGCGGCCTTAGTGGCCCTCGGGTCCTGCTACGATTTCTACCTGGCCTGCTCTCTCTACGTGGCCAGGAACTTCCTCATGAACGTCTGCAATCCGATAGTCCAGGCCTTCACGCTCGGCCTGGTGGGCGAGGAAGAGCGTGCCTCAGCTAACAGCATCTGGCTGACCTGCTGGAATGTCCCAAGCGCGGTGAGCAGGCAGCTTGCCGGTTACCTGATAAAGGGCTACTCATTCGAAGCCCCCTTCTTCCTCTGCGCCGCCTGTTACAGTGTGGCGACGGGTCTCTTCTACGCCTTCTTCAGGCACGGCAAACGAGAGGGACGTCAGCAGAGGAGGCCCATCAGGCCCGCCTGATGGGCGTTCAGGCAGGTGCGTGCCTGCCTCAACTATTATAAATGCTCCCACGGTCTTAAGCCGGAGGTGCCGGGGATGGCCGAGTACGAGACCATCAAGCTAGAGCGCGATGAGGATATCCTGTGGATCACGCTTAACAGGCCACACCGCCTGAATGCCTTCAACGAGACTATGATCCGTGAACTCTCCGAGGCCCTTGATAGGGCCGAGGAGGACCCCGGCGTCCGGTGCGTCATCATAACGGGCGAGGGTGACCGCGCCTTCAGCGCTGGCGCTGACCTGACCATGTTCCCGAAGCTCACGCCCGACCAAGCCGTGGCAGCTTCCCGCCTAGGCCAGGAGGTCTTCTCCAAGATAGAGCGCATGTCCAAGCCCGTGATCGCGGCCATAAATGGCTATGCCCTCGGAGGCGGCCTAGAACTCGCCATGGCCTGTGATTTTCGTATCGCCGCCGAGCACGCTGAACTCGGCAACCCTGAGATACGCTTAGGCATCATACCCGGCTGGGGCGGCACCCAGCGCATGGTGAGACTCGTGGGCCTGGCGAAGGCGAAGGAGCTCATCATGTTGGGCGATAGGATACCGGCTGAGGAAGCGCTCAAGATAGGCTTGGTCCATAAGGTCGTGCCCTTCGAGAAATTACGCGAGGAGGCCCGCGCCCTAGCTAAGCGCCTGGCCGAGGGGCCGCCCATAGCCCTCAAGTACGCTAAGTGGCTCCTCAACTTCGGTACTCAGGTACCGCTCGATGTGGGCCAGAGGCTCGAGGCAAGCTGCTTCGGCGTCATCTTCACCACCAAGGACATGCGTGAGGGCATAGAAGCCTTCATGTCTAAGCGCAAGCCCGAGTTCAAGGGTGAATGAAGGCGGCTCTTAAGATGCATCACAATAGTTTATTCGTGTTTCTCGATCCTCTGTTCTTGGAACAAAGGTAGAGTCTGTGCTATGGAGTAGCCGTAGGGCAGCCTAAAGAGGGCACAGCTCCTCCAGCTGCTTAGTGCAGGGGCTACTTATCCTCCTGTGGTGAAGGCACATCTAGTGGTAACTCCTGCGATACTGAAAACCACTTGACGCCGAACACAGGGATCTTGAACTCCAGATCCTCATACACGAAGGTCTGCCTGGTCGTCCCCACGTAAAGGCGGAACTCAGTTCCCCGTGGGGCATCGAAGAAGACGCACCAGCCCACATCCCCGTGTCCGCTCACGCTCCACGAGACCGTGAGCACTGCCGTGAGAGATAGAGGTAGAGTCAGTCCTCCTAATAGCTCTCCGAGCGTTATGGCAGATGCAAGGACCACGCCCAAGCTTATGCCGAGCCCATATTCCCTTGAGACTTCTGGTGGGATGTATTTGTCCTCTATTTCTTTACCGTTTACCTTGTATACCCAATTGAAGTCAGGCTGCCCATAGCCCATATACTCGTTGTAAAGCTCGTAAGTGATACCATTGTAGAGCTCACTTAGGATATCTGGGAACCCGCTCGTTTCCTCTACACCATGAGCTATGTCATCGAGCGCGCCATCCCTATTGTAATCTCTCAGCTCATAATCGATCACGTAGGTCTCGAACCACCACACATCAAGAGGAATCAGCATGTCAGGATGGAGGTAGGCGTAAAGCTGATATTCCTCATAGCACACCTGGGCCCAGGTATATATGTAAACGAATTTACCACAGGATATGTTGGCTATGAAGTCAAAGCCCACGCCTTCTTCTGCCACGGTGAAGTCGGCTAGCTGGAACTTGTAGTCTGCCTCCACGCCTAAGGCCGCTACGACCACGCCAAAACACCCTCTGGCACATACGCTTACCTTGCCCTTCACTCCGGCCGCGAACTCAACACGGAACTGCCCATACACGCCTGCTTCCTCATCGCCTCTGGACTCAGACCAGGCCACAGGTATCCTAGCGTAGCTTGAGCGGCTTGAACCCGGTGAAGGATATGTGCGCCAGTTCTCTAGGGTCCAGAAGACGCTTGGGCGCTTCTCACGACCGGAAGAATGAGAGAATGACGGTATTCTGGACCCCAAGAAGCTCCAAGTAGCCGAGGGCTTCTGCCGCTATACTCTTGGCTTGATAAAGAGCTCGAAAGCCTGCTTCTTTGCCTACTTCCCAAACGAGCTGCTCCCCATAATCGAGGAGTTCTTAACGGGGCCTAGGCCTCATCTATCTAGGCGTCGTGTATGGCAGTATGCTAAGGATCACGGGCTCGTGAGGACGAAGTACATACGTAAGTGGTCATACACGAAGATGATAGAGCTTGGCATACCAGAATCCATAGCGGACTTCATACATGGACGTGGGCCTAGAAGTGTAGGAGTCCAACACTACTTGGAGAAGGCCAGGGTAGCCGAGCAATACGTGCCGAGGTTCATGGACTACCTGCGAGAGCTCTTAAAAAGATCAGGCTGGTTTTAATCTCCTGTGCCCTAGAACTCCCGTTTTTCTCATTTTCCTGTCATTAGCTCTTTGTCGAATCAGCAGCTTTCTTCAGAAACTCCTTGATATCCTCGTATTCTTCTTTGCGCTTACTGGTGTAAACCGTGACTGAACCATTATCACGAAGCGCTATCACCCTCACACCAGCTATGGCAAATAGGGCTGGCCTAAGGTAGCTGTAGAGGATGTCCTCAGCGAGCTCAGCCATATTCCTAGGCCTCCTCGGTCCAAAGAAGTCAAACTCTTCTGGCTCCTGTTCTGGCCAAGGCTCAATTAGACCTTTCCACATAGTCAGCTTACGACACCAGAATTCCTCGACTATCCCGGGTAGCTTCCTCAGCTCTTCTAGCCACTTATCTCCACACTTGAGCTTCAGGGCCTTAAGCCATGTGTCTGGCACTTCAAATGATGAGCCGTCTGGCAGCTTTACGATAACCTTCTCGCCCTTTATCTCCACCGACATGGCACTCATGCTCTCGCTATAAGGGGATAAAAACCTATAATCCTCTTCTTTTCTTAAGTTGTTGATAGGAAAGTACCTCAAATGGAACGTTAGTGGTCCCCTTGAGGACGTTAAAGTTCTCATTTTCAGTAATTAAGATGTCGGCGTGGCAGAATTCCGTGAAAGCAGCTATTAATATGTCTCCTCCCCTCAACCCCAGCCCAGCGTATTTATCCCTGAGCGCTACAGGCAGCTTATCGGTGTATATCCTAATGCCCGGCGATAGCAAAATGCTCAAGAAGGCGGTCTTGTGTGCGGGCTTCATCAGATTCCTCCACACTTCCTCTATGATGGCTATGTGAATGCACACCTCAGCTCCGGCATTCATGACAAATCCACTACGTCGCTTAGCCCCATGATGTAGAACACATACTCATTGCTATCCAAGACTACTCGAACCAATTCTGATACTTCTTCTCCCACAGCTTTTGGCGTGTTTTCTTGAGCTCACGTATTATGGCCCCAGGATCCTTTAGGGCCGTTACGTCTCTCTCGGACGGTATGCCAGATAGTATTGAAAGCAGGAATTCTGCCTTCTTGAGCAAGGGGCCGTAGATGAGGAGCATTAGACGCCAGGCCTCTCTCTCGGCTTCCTCCTTGCCCCCGAGGAGTTCTATCAGGAGCTCTCTCACACTACTCATGGGCGGCCACCCGCTACTTTAGAAGCACAGTTGCTTCCCTTAAATGCTTAGCTGCCCTGATGTGAAGGCGAGTTCCTGGCTTTTCTATGTAGAATTATCGGGAGGGCAGAGAGCTTATAAGATCTGGGTACTTAATTGGTGGCCTCGTAATGAGTAAACCGGTGAGCATTCTCCTGCCAGAGGAAATAGCCGTT
>CAZWYW010000054.1:0-5309 GCA_964638535.1 uncultured Candidatus Bathyarchaeia archaeon
GCCGATCGCCCTCATTGGCCACCTCCACCGTCAGCGTCAACGTACGTCCCTCGAGCACTTCCTCGGCGCTCGTCCTAGCTGACCTGAATGCAATCGCGGCGATCGGCACGTGGATGTGCACACTCACATCGTAAGTGTCATGGGCCTCGCCCGCGTAATACACGGTGAAGGTTATGGATGCCGTCACGTCCTCCTCGCTCTGCGCCGTCAGGTCGAAGTGGGCGGTCACCTCCTGACCAGCTGGCACATCGAGCGTGATGTTGTTCGTGCCAGTGAAGTAGGGACTGCTCCAGCCCAGGATAGCGCCCTCGGCATCTATGTCCCCGTTGTTCACGACCACCACATCAAAGCCTACGGTATCCCCGGCCTTCACGTCCGTGGCGCTGGGCTCCACTGACACTATCTCGAGGCTGGGCGGCGCTAGTTCCTCGCCGAACTCAAAGGAAGCGCTGGCCACAGCCGCCGGGAGCTCTATGGATGTGTGCTCTTCCTCCGTGTAGAGGGCGCTGTTCCAACCCCATTCGCTGGTGTAAGCTAAGTCCTCCTGCCAATCTACGGCTAGGAGGGCGCCCGTCTCTACCTCGTACTTCCAAGCCACATGGTAGGTGCCCGTCAGGTTCTCGAAGCCCCGCTCCCCGCCCCACTGCCACTCGGAGTAGGAGGAGATGGGGTAATCCAGGCTGAAGACAGCTAGCCTTACCTTCCTGTTTGCCAAGATAGCGTCTTCGAAGCTGAAGGAGCCCGTCATGGTCACGTTATTGGCCTCGGTCTCGCTGGCCACCCAATCTACCCAATCGGCCCCGAGGGCCTCCCAGGTGAGCAAGGTGCCCGCTGGCCCAACGCCCCCAGCGCCCTCCACAAGCAAGAGCGGGGGCGCCCATATCGGGTCCTCGGTGTACATGAGGAACCAGGGCTCGAACAACAGGTCAATGGAAGGCCTGAAGACCGTGGCGTTGTAGTTTTTGTAATATGTATAGTTATATTCGTGGCCGTCCACGATGTAGCGTGTAGCTATGCTGACGTTGACGAAGCCGCTGGTCGTGTTCACGCTCACCAACGTGTAGGTCGTCTCCACCGTGCGCCCGAAGTAACCGGGCGGGACACACTTGACCCAGATGGCGTAGAAGGGCTCGGCCGCAAAACCCTCAGCAGTGTTGTCCGTGAAAGTCGTGAAGTTAGCCTCTAAGACCAAGTAGGCCCCTATCCACAGGCCTTCTTCCACGAGATCCCACCTGAAGCCCCTGGTGAAGGTAACCGCGACATCTAACAGCATGGGCGTTGCCTTGATTAAGTTGACCTCTAGCTCCTGGATGCCCGAGGTAGCGATCATGCCACCGCCGTGGAAGGAAAACAAGTAGCACTCGAGCGTGTCCAACCTCACGCCCGTGAGGTTGCTGAGGTCTTGCAGGGTGAGGTTGAGGTTAGCGGTAACGCTGGCCCCCTCATCCCAGACCCACACGCCGGGGGCCTCCACGGTAACCATGACCGAGGCATTACTGGGCAGCTCAAGGGGCTCACGGCAAAGCAACGTGCTGGTCTCGGCCTGGTCGTACTGGCCCGTTAGGGCCCACGTATCCCCTACGACTAGCGCTTGCCTGGGACCCTGGGCAACCGGGGCTGTGGGAGCGCCGTGAGTCGCCGTGAGTGAGTATATCGCCATTATAGATAGCGACAAGAAGAGTACGATCGCGAGCCTTCCTGCCAGTCTTATCCCCACGTTGGTCCCCGGCCCTAGGCCATGCCTCTGCTTATAAGTGTTAACACGGCGGTCAAGAGCATGAGTAAGGGGCTGAAGCTCCCGGATAAATCAGCGCTCACCTCGATCACCCTGCTCAGCTCTCCCCGCTCTCGCCTCTCTTGCGCTTCAGCTCGGTGAGGCGCTTCAATATCTCTATTACCTTTGGCTCTTCCTCCACCGGCTTCGTCTCCAACAGGCCCGCCTCAACAGCTGCGTTAAAGACTTCCTCGCCTAGCTCCGACCTTATTATGACCACGTTCCAGCCCTCCAGGCCCAGGCTACCGACAGAGATATCAGCTAGCTCGGCCGAGAAATCCGTGCAGGCCTTACAGCCCTCGCGCGCCAGGGCCTCTAACTCCTTTATCTTGACGCCCTTCGGCTCACCTTCCTTCGGGTAAAAATAGAGCCTGCCTTTCTTTATGTTCATCTTGACGACTTCCTCGGGGACCAGCCCTATTTTCTCACGTAGGAAGGCCATGAGACCTTCATAATCAAACGTTTCCGTGCAGAACAGCCCTATAATGGGCCCTATAGCGTCCCTCCAGCCCAGCTCCTCTACCGGGAGGACCTGTATTTTCCTCACAGCTTGCACCTGGCAGGGCAACCCCACGAAAGCGGCCCTGGTGCCCTCAAGTAAGGCCAGGAAAGCAGCCACGCCCAATTTAGACATCATGCCCGTATCGTAAGTGTACCTGCTGCCAGCACATTCGAGCGCCTCTTGCCCTGAGAGGACTATCCTGGCCTCGGGGAGCCACGGGACCTCTTCGCTAACGCCGGATAAGACAGCCAGGCGCGCCTGGCCAGACTCCAATAGGTGCTTGACGAGCGTGGTCACCACGCCCCCGTCCTGGCAGACGGCCAATACCTCTTCGTCCTTAGACCTCGCTAACGCTATGGACCGGAGGACGCCGAATTCCTCATCCGACTTCCTGGCCCTCCCGAAGGCGTAACGCTCTAAGGCCTCTAAATCCGGCTTGAACCTGGGGCAGACGTTGTAGCAGATACCGCAGCCCACGCACTTGCCCTTGAGCTCGGGGCCCCTCGGCCCTAGCTCCAACACACCGAAGGGGCAGAAGGAGACGCAGGCCCCGCACTTAGCGCAGAGCCCCTTCTTGGTTAGCGCAACGACCGCCATGATGCCACCGGCGCTACCGAACGCGAACGTGATATAAGGTTTTTCGGTGGCCGCGGCGGGCGGCAAAGCAAATATATACGGGGGCTTGAGCACAGACGGCGGCCTGGGGGTGAGCATGAGCTCCCCAGAACACGAGAAGCCCCGCGTGGGCGTGTTCGTCTGTCACTGCGGCCTCAACATAGCTGGTGTGGTGGACGTGGCCGAGGTAGTGGAATACGCGAAGACACTACCTGACGTGGTCTACGCTGTCGATTACCGCTACATGTGTGCTGACCCGGGCCAGAAGCTGATACAGGATGCCATAAAGGAGTACAAGCTCAACCGCGTGGTAGTAGCCGCTTGCTCCCCAAGGCTCCACGAGCCCACCTTCAGGCGCTGCGTGGCCGAGGCAGGGCTGAACCCCTACCTCTTCGAGATGGCCAACATCCGTGAACACTGCTCCTGGTGCCACCCCCATGAGCCGGAGGAGGCCACGGAGAAAGCTAAGGACATAGTGCGCATAGCGGTCGCCAAGGCCAGGCTCCTCCAGTCCTTAGAGCCCATTAAGGTGCCCGTCCACAAAGACGCGCTCGTGATAGGCGGCGGTATCGCGGGCATAAACGCGGCCCTGGCCCTCGCTGAAGCAGGCTACAAGGTATACCTCGTGGATCGTTATGATAGCATAGGCGGCAAGATGGCTATGCTCGATAAGACCTTCCCGACCTTAGATTGCTCCATATGCATCGAAGGCCCCCTCATGGTAGATGTCTATAGGCACCCGAACGTGGAGATAATAACTTACGCGGAGGTCAAGTCCGTAGAGGGCTACGTGGGCAACTTCAAGGTGAAGATAGAGAAGAAGCCTCGCTACGTGATAGAGGAACGCTGTACGGGCTGTGGTGAGTGCGCGGCCGTCTGCCCCATAGAGTTCCCGAACGATTGGGATATGTTCCTCGGGGTTCGTAAGGCCATAGACGTGCCCTTCGCCCAGGCCGTGCCTCTCGTCTACCGCATAGATAGGGACCACTGTATAGAGTGCTATAAGTGCGTAGACGCCTGTGGCCCGAGGGAGGCCATAGACTTCAGCCAACAGCCGGAGGAGATAGAGCTGACCGTGGGGGCCATCATAGTGGCCACGGGCTTCGATATCTACCTGCCCTACGACGACCCGAGGTACGGGTACGGCAAGTACGATAACGTCATCACTGCCCTGGAAATAGAGCGCCTTCACGTGGCTGCTGGCCCCACGAGGGGGCAGGTGGTCAGGGCCTCTGATGGGCGAGTGCCGAAGAGCATAGCGTTCATAACGTGCGTGGGCTCGCGAGATGTGAACAAGTACCCGTATTGCTCCGGCATATGCTGCATGTACACGTTGAAGAACGCCATTTTGTTCAAGGAGAAATACCCGGACAATGAGGTCTACATCATCTACATGGACATGCGAACCCCCTTCAAGGGCTTCGAGGAGTTTTACCAGCGCGCTAGGGAGTTAGGCATCAACTTCATCCGCGGCAAACCAGCCAGGATAATAGAGGACCCGAAGACGAAGAACCTCATCATCCGCGTGGAGGACACCATGTTGGGCCAGGTGTTGGACCTAGAGGTTGAGATGGTCGTTCTCTCCACGGCTGCTATCCCGGCTAAGGGCGCCGAGGAACTGGCCAGGATACTGAACATCTCCAGGGACGCAAATGGCTTCTTCATGGAGTCGCACCCCAAGCTTAAGCCCGTGGACTCGCCCACAGACGGCATCTTCTTGGCTGGCTGCTGCCAGGGGCCAAAAGACATACCCTACTCCGTGAGCCAGGGCGCGGCCGCTGCCGCCAGGGCCATGTCTGTGTTATCCAAGGATGAGTGGATAATAGAGCCTATCGTGTCCGTAGTGGACCCGGATAAGTGTAGGAACACGAAGGTGAAGTGCGGTATCTGTGCTACTAAATGCCCCTATGGCGCCATAGAGGTCGAGGAAGGCAAGCCGGCCCGCGTGATACCGGCCAAGTGCCATGGCTGCGGCACCTGCGTGGCCGAGTGCCCGGCCGACGCCATCACGCAGATGCACTTCACGGACGCCCAGATATTCGCGCAGATAAGGGCCGCGTTGGAGAGGAACCCGGAGGACCTGATACTCGCCTTCTGCTGTAATTGGTGTTCTTATGCCGGCGCCGACCTAGCCGGGACGAGCCGCTTCGAGTATCCCACGAACGTGCGCATCATACGCGTGATGTGCTCGGGCAGGGTGGACCGTGATTTCGTGCTGGAGGCCTTCAGGCGCGGCGCGGGCATGGTGCTTGTAGCCGCCTGCCACCTGCCCTACGACTGCCACTACATCTCGGGCAACTGGCACATGACGGAGCGCATGAAGGCCCTGGCCAAGATGCTGCCGAAGATAGGCATAAGCCCGGAGCGCTTCAGGGTAGAATACATATCGGCTGCCGAAGGCGCTAAGTTCGCACAGGT
>CAZWYW010000055.1:0-5122 GCA_964638535.1 uncultured Candidatus Bathyarchaeia archaeon
ATCTACGTGTTAACCCGAATTCGAGAACGAGTTAATGTTGGTGCGGGGGGTGGGATTTGAACCCACGCAGGCCTACGCCAGTGGGTCCTAAGCCCACCTCCTCTGGCCCGTTAGACGTTTGGCCAGGCTCGGACACCCCCGCGCACCGGCACTAATTTACGGCAGCGGCCTTTAACCTTTTTCTTATGAGGGGAAATGCCGCACAACGTTTTTATCTTTGGGAGCGCCTGCTTTATCCACGGTGTTAGGTAAGGTGGTGGAAGGTGCGTGGCACAGGCCTGGACTGGGTGCTGAAGCTGCCGATGGCGATTAGGTCGGCGTTCCTCAGCTTAGCCAGGGCGCTGGAGAGCTTCGATATCTTATGCGCCTTATTGTACGGGAGGTGCGTAGAGGAGTTCGATGACTCCGATACCATAGACCTCCTCGTCCTGATAGATGACGATAAGAAGAAGCGCTTTATAGCGGCCTGGATCAGGAAGATAGCTCCCCGTATAGAACGGTGTACTGGCAAGCAGCTGAGCTACTCGATCACCACCCTTGAGGAATTGGGGCGGCGTGAGCACCCGGAGCTGAACGAGGCCTTACGTTATGGCGTTCAGTTGGCCGGCAAGCTGAACAAGGAGATCATCCTCAGGAACCTGAGGCAATCGCACGTGCTCGTGGCGGTAGACACGACGCCCATGAAGGTCAGGGATAGAGTAGCGCTCAGGGAAGAGCTCTTCGGGAGGGAGATGGTCATTCTACATGGCCCGAAGGCCTATAGGGTATTCACTGAGGGGGTGATAAGCCAGCTCGGTGGCATCAGGGTAGGTGACGATGCGTTCGTCATACCCAAGGACAAAGCGGAAGACGCCTTGAACGAGCTGAAGAAGAGGGGGCTTAGGTATTTCACCAGAGAGGTATTCATCTCCCAAGAGGAGATAAGGCGCATTAAGGCTAAGTCCCCGTTCAACATGTACGGATAAAAAGATATTGTGGGTCCTAAGGCCCGGTCTCTAAGGCCGTAGCTCCGGCCTCAACTGGGCCTATTGGCCCCCGGTAGCGAAGTAAGGTATTAGCGCTCCCAGCCTGACGGACCTGTGTATGATGCGCGGCCCCTCGCGCTCGTACTCGCCGCGCTCGATCCAGGACTTCTGGAACTCCGGTAAAGCCGCTAGCTTGGCCGCGCCGATCCAGACAGCGTAATGCCTGTTCTCCGGGGCGATCACGTTAGCCGCCAGCTTTATGCCGGCCTCCTGCAGCATGGCGTTGAGCTCCGTCTCAAGGCGCTCCTTAAGGCCCGGGAAGAGGCTGCTACCGCCCGTGAGGACTATGTTCTCCACCATGTCCTTCCTGATGTCTATGTCACAGGCCATGATGGCCTCAAAGATGGCCTCGTGGATACCTGGCTCATCACGGCCCACGAGGGCCGGCGTGAAGAGGACCTCCGGCGCGAGGAAGCGCTCCTCTAGGAGCGTCACGCTAGAGCCATCTGGCAACGTGTATTCGGCAGGCTCAGGCTTGGGCAGCTCAGCCGGGCCCCCGGGCGGGGCACCAGCGTAATATTCCCTAACACGCTCGGCCTCACCGTAAATAGCAGCTAGCTCGGCCTCCGGATTCAGGCTGACATAACAGAGCTTCTCCTTTATATCACGCACGATTTCCTTCTCGGCCGTAGTGGTCAGGGCCACGCCCCTGTGGTGCATTATGAGCCTAGATAGGTAATTCGTGATATCACGGCCGCCTATGTTAGTCCTCTGTATAGCGTGGCGGAGCACATAGCCCTCGTAGACCGGCACGGCGTGGCAGACGCCATCGCCCATATCCACTATGAGGCCCGTCATCTTGTCTACTGCGTAAGCGGCCAGGAGGGCCTGCATGCCTATATAGAGGGCCGGGACCCTGAAGGTCTCAAACATAATCTCGGCTATCTTCTCCCTGGCGTTCCTCGGGTTAAGCGGGGCCTCCGTCATGAGGACCGGGTGCTTGCTTGGGTCAACGCCCAAGCACTCCTTGAACGCGAAATCCACAAGCTTAACGAAGCCGTCCCAGTCCTTAACAATACCATGCTCAAGCGGGTAAGTGATGCGCATAACGCCCTTGAGCTTTAGGGCTTCCTCGCCCACGTAAAATTCCTTGTACCTAGGCCCGAGTAGGGCTGGCGGGTACCTCGGCCTGCCTATTACAGAGAGGAACACATGAGAAGGACGCTCTTCGCCCGCCATGCCCGCCTTGACAAAGCCGCTACCAACATCTATTACGACGGCCCTCTCCATGGTAGCCATGATTTTCCCCACCATTCCTGGGGGAATGCACTTAAAAAGCCTTACCTAAAAAGGGAGCTGGGGAGGAGCGCTACGCCCCTCCTAATATTCGGGTTAAGTCCTCAGCAGCTCTCCGGACCTCATAAAATATTAGTCCGAGCTTAGCGTTTTTAGATGCTAGCACTATGAGTATGGCGTCAAGCCCGATATCAGTGGCCAAGGTATATCCCTCGCCGCCGCTGATAATGGCCATCTCGAAACGCCCCCGGCCGAGTTCCTTGTTTACCCTCTCGGCCACACTCACCATCGCGGCTCCCATGGCGGCAACTCGGTCCTCAGAGATATCCGGCGGCAAGGAGCTAGCCAACATGAACCCATCGGCGCTAACTAGGGCTGAACCCTCGAGGCCGGGGACATTCTCAAGGCGTTTCAACACCCGCTCGACTTCCTCCCCCCTGAAGGTCATAGCCCTGGCCCCGCCGTGATTTCTCCACCACCGGTATATAAAATATCGCGGCCGGTATGACATGGCCCTCATGGGAAAGCTTATATAAAGGCTTGTCCTCCGTCCCTCTTCGGTGGCCAAAGGATGAGATTTTGTCCACACTGCGGTACCCGCCTTACGCCTACAAAAGAGGACGAAGAGGAGATGCTAGTATGCCCCCGCTGCGGTTATAAGGCCCGGGTAAAGGGCTCTCTGCTCGTGCCGGTAGCTAAGCTCCAGAAATCGCCCAGAGACAAGATCACGGTCATAGGGGAGGAGGAGGGCAAGCTCAGGACGCTGCCCACTACCCGGGTGGAGTGCCCGAGATGCGGCCATAACGAGGCTTACTTCTGGACCGTCCAGACCCGTAGCAGCGATGAGGGAGCCACGCAGTTCTTCCGCTGCACACGCTGTGGCTACACTTGGCGCGAGTACGGTTAAGGGCCTCCTACCGGCGCGTGGATAAAGTTTAAGATGGAGGACCGGCTTACATCGTGAGAGCAGGGGTGAACATAGAGATGTTCAAGCTTAAGATGGCCAGCGCTAAAGAGTTCAAGAACGCCCTAGCGGCCATAGGCACCCTCATAGACGAGGGAACCTTCGTCATAGACCCCGAGGGGCTGAAGCTACGGGCCATGGACCCGAGCCGTATAGCCATGGTGGATTTCATGTGGGGCCGCTCTGTCTTCGACGAGTTCGAAGCACCGGAGGAAGGCACGAAAGTCTGCGTGAATATAGATGAGCTCCAGAAGCTCCTGAAGAAGGCCACTAAGGGCGAGAGCGTGGAGCTGAGCTTAGACGAGGCCACGGGCCGGCTTAAGGTCGTCATGAGGGGCAAGTACGTGAAGAGCTTCGCCATCCCTAGGCTGGAGGCCGTGGGAGAGGAGGTACCCGGCGAGCTCAAGATACCGTTTGATGTGAAGATCACGCTCGACGCCGATGAGCTCAAGAGGGCCATTACGGACGCCTCGCTTGTGGGGGATTTCGTACGTTTCTCAGCAGACAACGATAAGCTCTCCCTGACCGCCGAGAGCGACGTGAGCTCAGCCAATATAGAATTCCCGAGGACCTGTGAGGCCGTGATAGACTTCGAGGTGAAAGAGCCCTCCACGGCTACCTTCGATACGGGCATGTTGCAGAAGATGGTGAAGGCCGGCTCGGCCCTGGCCGATGTGGTGACGCTCGAGTTCTCCACTAATAAGCCAATAAAGCTCGATTTCAGGCTCCCCTACGAGGGCAAGCTGGTGTTCTATCTGGCGCCGAGAGTCGAGGCTGAATAAAGGTGCGCTTAGCCGGGGCGGGAGGCTTAACCAGATTTGACCTGGCCAAATACCCTTTCCTGAGGGCTGCCTCAGCCCATGTAGCTAATCTTGGCCTCGGTCTCGAGGATCTCCTGGCCCCCGGCCTCTCGGGCGTGGTCGAGCGTGCTAAAGCGCGTGTCCTAGAAGCTATAAGGTTCGGCAGGGTAGGCGATGGCGTAGGCGATGAAGATACGGAGCTGCTCTCTTTCCCCGTGGCCGTGGCCTTAGTGGCCGCCGTGGGGAACGAGTACTTACGCAGGCGCTATGCCCTGGCCGAGGCCAAGAGAGCTGCCGAACTGTTGGAGCGCGAGCCCCCAGAGAAAATATTGGCCATAGCCAGGGATTTCGGCTGGCATATAAGGCCAACTGGTGTGGCCGAGGGCGGCGTCCTCTACGATTTCTACGTGGGGCTGCGCGATTACCTGAGGAACGCGGCTGGCATGAAGGACAAGAAGTGGAAGCTGGTGAACAGGCTCGTCAAATCAGGTGAGGTCCTTTTGACGCGCCCCGAGGCCGCTAGGCTGTTAGCTGAGGAGGTAAGGCGCAAGGTCGAGGAGCTCGTGGGCAAGGCCATGAGGGAGCTCAAGGCAGCGCCTGAGCCCCTGAAGCCCTTGGTAGAGGAAGTGAGAGCGGCGGTGAGCGAGCTCAAGCTCGGGGAAGGGCTTGACCTCGAGGAAGCTGGGGGCGAGGTGGAGTTCGCGGCTTTTCCGCCCTGCATGAAGGCTATCTACGCGGCCCTGAGGGAGAAGAGGCATGTCCCCCACGCCGGCCGCTTCGCCTTCACGGCCTTCCTGTTGCACATCGGTATGGGCATAAACGACGTAGTAGAGCTCTTCAGGCAGGTAGCGGACTTCAGCGAGAAGATAACGCGCTACCAAGTAGAGCACATAGCCGGTGAGAGAGGAGGCCGGACGCGTTACACGCCCCCGAGCTGCAGCACTATGCGCTCTTACGGTCTCTGCGTGGGGGCCGATGAGCTCTGCGAGCGCGTCAGGCACCCGCTCAGCTATTACAGGCGCAAGCTCAGGAGGCTGAGGAGGGCAAGAGCCCGGGAGGAGGCTGAGGAAACGGGCGGGGCGCCAGGGGAGCGGGAG
>CAZWYW010000056.1:0-4872 GCA_964638535.1 uncultured Candidatus Bathyarchaeia archaeon
CCGATAGGGCTGTTCAAGGAGCTTGTGCACACCCAAATTGGTGCGGGGGGTGGGATTTGAACCCACGAACCCCCTACGGGGAGCGGGTAGCCCAACCTCGCCCTCTCAGGCCCTTGGGGGTTCTTGAGCCCGCCGCCTTTGGCCTGGCTCGGCCACCCCCGCACCACGCTAGTCTAGGCGAGCTGGGGTTTAAGCTATTAGCTATCGAGGGCCGATCAACGTGC
The DNA here is from genome assembly GCA_964638535.1 of uncultured Candidatus Bathyarchaeia archaeon. Taxonomy (GTDB): domain Archaea; phylum Thermoproteota; class Bathyarchaeia; order EX4484-135; family EX4484-135; genus EX4484-135. The sequence goes on from CAZWYW010000056.1 coordinate 225, forward strand.
CTATCTCTGCCCCTTTAACGGCCCTGTAGATATTCTCGGGTTCACGGCCATCTATGACCCTTATGGCCACCCGGGAGCGTTTGGCGAGCTTTAGGGCCAGGAGGTCCAAGAGCTCGTAGGTCCCAGCTCTCACGGGCGAGCGGGAGAGGAGTTCTATAGCCTCATCATAGGTGAGCTTGTCCAGCTTCCGAGCACTTGGGTCGGTCTTGGGGTCAGCCGTGTAAATGCCATTTACATCCGTGGCCTTTACCACGAGCTTAGCCCCCATGAGCTCGGCCGCCAGGACGGCCACGGCGTCCGTGGATTGACCGGGCTGGAGGCCTCCTAGCACCACCATGGCCTCGCTTGACGCGAGGGCTTTCGTGAGGGAGAACACGTCGCTCGGTATGTCGAGCGGGTTGGGCAAGCCGAGCGTGATGGCCAGGAGGGCCGCGTTCAGCCTGGAGGCCCATATACCTAACAGGTCACATAAGGCCTCGTTAGCCCCTAACTCCCTGGCTGCCTCTATGAGTTCCCTGGCCAACTGTCCCCCGCCGGTCACCACGGCTAACCTATAACCCTCGCCAGACAGACGCCTGAACACAGCCGCGTAGCGCTTTAGGCCTCCCACATCTGGCTTGGCCGGGAAGGCAAAACCCCCTAATTTCACTACCACGGCCCTCAAGCCCTACCGAGCCTCCTGAGGAGTTCTTCTACCCCCGGCCCCACGGGTATCACGGCTCTCTCAAAGGCCCTGCGGTCCCTCTCGAGCGGGATAGTCGCGTCCAGGCCTACCTTGGTCGTGAGGCCGGTAGCTTGGTCGGCTGATGGGTCGAGCGTGGAGCCCCTTGCGTTAGGCACCAGCACTAAGTCCTCGCTGGCTTGGAAGCGCGTGGCTATGGCCCACTCGACCTGGACCGGGTCGTAGATGTCTATATCGGGATCCACAATTACCACATGCTTAAGGCTCGGGTGGGCCGCGAAGGCGGCCATTATGGCGTTCTTGGCATCGCCATCTACGTTCTTCTCTATGGCTATCACCGCGTGGAGCCAGCCACAGCCACCTAAGGTCAAGTTCACGGCCCTCACGCGCGGCACTACCTTGCTGACGGCCCGCCATATCTCGGCCTCGCGGGGGAAACCCATGAGAAGCCTGTGCTCCACGCCAGCAGGCAGGATAGCATGATAATAGGGTCTCTCGCGCATGAGCACGCGCTTAGCCTCCACGACCGGCTGCTGCCTCACGGCGTCGTGCGTGCCCGTGATATCTACTAATGGCCCCTCGGGTGCCATCTCATCTGCCTTTATCACAGCTTCTATGATTATCTCGGCCCCAGCTGGCGCCCTGGCATCTACCTTCCCGCATTCCACTAACTCAAGGCGCCCGCCTAGGAGCGCGTTAGCCACGGCGAACTCGCTCACCCCGAAGGGGACGGGCGTGGTGGAGGCCAAGATGACAGCGGGGTGGACGCCTATAGAGATGGCCACGCCTAGGTCGCGCCCCTCCTCGCGAGCCATCTGCCAGAGCCGGTAGAGGTGCCTGGGCACGAGCCTTATGACCATCTTCTTGCGCCCGGCCACGAGCAGCCTGTGGACCGAGACGTTCTCCACGGCCCCATCGGGGCTGAGGGCCGATATGACGGCCGAGGTTATGTAAGGGCCGGCATCGCCTCGATAGTGCGTCAGGACGGGCAGCTCCCTCAAGTCCGGCTCCTTAATGACGCGTTCCTCGGCCTCAGCCCCGGAGCTGGATACCCTGGGCTCCAGGGGGTTGCCAGCTGCTTCTAAGAGCTTCCTGTAAGCGCCCTCGACATCCTCAGCGCCCAAGGCCCTGAGGAGCCGGGCTCGGTTACAGAGGTTCGAGATAACCGTGAAACCCGCGTGGCCCTTAACGCGCGTGAAGGCCAGGAGGGGGCCGCCATCTAAGGCCTTGATGATGGCCGCTATCTCGTATTCCGTGGAGAGTTCCTCGCTGACCTCTAGGACCTCGCCTTTTTCCTCACACTCGGCCAGGAAGGGCCGTAGGCTCATGGCCGCTCCCCCTCTGCTCCAGCACCTTCTTCAACATGGCTATGGCCCTAGGGCCCACCTCGGCTTCCGTGCCGCCCGCCCTCAGTGATACTAAGGCTATCTTGCCCGTCAGGCCCGCCAGCCTCTCGGCCAACATCCTGGCCAACATGGCGTGCCTCTCGCCCATGATTCCCGCCGAACTCGGGGCTAGGGCACGGGGGGCCGGTGGCAGGGCTAAGGCCAGGGTCCCTAAGGCCAGCCGCTCCTCGCTCACCAAGAGGATACAGGCGTTCGGGAGCTCTAACATCACGGCCACGTAACGCCTCCCGTCTAGCTCTCCTTCTGCCCTCAACAGCTTAGCTCCATCTACCTCCATGCCCTTACCCGGTCTAATGAGGGCATCAAAGAATTTAAGTACGTGGGGCGACCAACATGGGCTCCTCTAGCTCATTACCGTCCTTATCGAGCCTTATCCTGCCCACGCACATCTTGGCTACCGAATCCTCATCCGCTGGCGTGAAGACCCTGGCCGCGCGCTTCCTGTAATCTATGCCCACCACGATGCCTATGCCCAGGAAGCGCTCCTCAGCGTCATAGAGGGCCACTAACAGCCCCTTCTCCTCTCCTTTCAGGACGACGCGTACCTTCTTGTCCAAGAGGGCCTCTAGGCCCGAGAGTTCCTCAGAACTTGGGATAGGCTCATCGCGGTCAAATACGAGAGTTAGCTTTTCCGGGTCCTCCTCGCAGTAAAGGGGCCTGGTGCCTAACGACGAGGTTATCATGGCCAACCTCTCCCTAGAGGGCCTCAGGCCAGCCCCCGGCAAATCGCCCTCGAGCTCTACCCAATCCAGTTGGACGGAGATGACCTTGGCGCCCTCCAGGTAGCGCCTGTAACCCTGTGCCCTCAGCTCACGTCTCACGGCCCTATCGCGCTCCTTGACGAACGGGGAGGCCTCTAGGACCCGTACCTCCCAGCCCTCAAGAACCCTTAAGATGTGCTCTAGCTCTTGGCTGCGGCGGAGGGCCACTATGAGGGCCGGCTTCACGGCCTCGGCTAACGCTCTCTTGTACTCGGCTGCCCCCTGCCCGCTCACCCAGCCGTCCGTATTGACTATGAGCAGCTCAACGCCCGCTCGCTCGCCGGCCTCCACCATGGCCTTGACGCCCTCAATCGCCCTCTCCACCATGTAGGAGGGCGTCTTATCGCCTAGGAAGAAGACCTGCTCGGCCTTGACCTCGGAGAGATCCCTTATAGGCTTGGTTATCCTGGCGAAACCTATAGTGCAGGGCGGTCCTATATCGGATTGGCCGACATCTGCATCTACTATGCCCACCGAGCAGCCAGCCCTTAGGGCTGTGTTGGCCAGGTAAGTGCAGAAGCTCGTCTTACCCACGTCCACGGCCCCTAGCACCATGACCTTAGCCGGCGGGGCCAGTGATACAGCTTGCTCGGCTGCCTCCCGCCATGAGGCAGGTATTGGGCTGCCCTCCACTAAGGAAGAAGCACCTCCCTGCCCCAGCATGACCTCAAGCTCGGCTAGCTCTAGCGCTTCCACTGGCAGCCTGCGCCCCTTCCTGACCACTACCCTACGACCCGGCCCTAGTTCTGCCCCGAAGATGGACACCCTGCCGGAGACAACGCGGGCCGAAGCTGGCCCATCGAGCAGCAAGGTCTTCCCGGGCTCAAGCCTCACCTCGGAGCCCATGTTTAGCCCTCGGCGCTTGAGGCACACAACCTAAAATACTTTCAGGATGCCGCGGCCAACGGGCCTTGCTAGCTCCGTGGCCCGGGGACAGGGATAAAAAGGGTGTGGTGCCGATAGGGGGCCGTGGGCGCCAGGGGTCTCAAGATAGCCGTGTGCGGCAAGGGAGGAGTGGGCAAGACCTTAGTGGCTGGTGTGTTGGCCAGGCTGCTGGCCCGGGAGGGCTTCAGAGTCCTCGCGGTAGATTGCGATTCTAACCCGAACCTCTACGCCACATTAGGCGTGCCCGAGCAAACCGTCAAGGGCGTGGTGCCCATATCAGAGGACCTGGGGCTGGTAGAGGAACGCACGGGCGCCCGCCCCGGCTCGGGCTGGGGCTCCTTCTTCAAGCTCACGCCCAAGGTAGACGACATACCATCCCGTTACTCGCTCGTGGGGCCGGATGGCGTGAGGCTTTTAATAGTGGGCTCCCCGCCGCGTGCTGGCTCGGGCTGCCTCTGCCCATCCCTGGCCCTCGTAAGAGAGCTGCTGAGGCACCTGGTCCTATACGAGCGTGATGTCGTCATCCTGGATATGGAAGCTGGCCTAGAGCACTTCGGCAGGGCTGTCGCGAGGGGCGTGGACCTCATGCTCCTGGTGGCCGAGCCAACCGAGAAGGCCGTGGTGGCCGTGGGTCGTATGGCGGAGCTGGCCAAGCAGATGGGCGTCAGCAAACTCTGGGCCGTGGTGAACAAGGTCATGGAGGAGCGGGAGGCCGCTTGGGCCAGGGAGAAGCTAGAGGAGGGCCTGGAGCTGCCTGTCAGGGCTGTGATACCCTTCGACGGCGCCATAATAGAGGCCGATAGAGCTGGCTTATCGCCCCTGGACGCCTGCCCGAGCTCTCCGGCCCTCAGGGCGCTGGGGGAGCTAAAGGATGCCGTAGTGGCCTTCTGGGCCTCGAGGGGCGCGGGGTGAGG
>CAZWYW010000057.1:0-4707 GCA_964638535.1 uncultured Candidatus Bathyarchaeia archaeon
TGCTCGTGGTCACGAGCAAGGTAGTCTCGAAGGCATTAGGCCTGTTAGTGGAGTTAGATAAGATAGAGCTCTCAAGCAAGGCCAAGAGGATAGCCAAGAAGACCGGCGGTGACCCAAGGCACATCTAGGTCATCTTGGATAACTGCGATGATGTGCTCCTGGCTATACCCTTCCGGGATTTCGTCGAGAAGGGTATCATGCGGCTAGAGAAAATCGCGAAGGACTTCGAGAGGGCCAGGGAGGCCCTGAGGTACGCTACCTGCGAGCTTGCCGTGAGGAAGGGGCGCCAGATATACAGCAACTCTGGCATCGACTTCTCCAATAGCCCAGGAGGGCTCGTGACGGTGCCTCCTGATGACCCGGACGCGGCCGCCAGGGCTCTTAAGCACAGGATACGCAAGTTAACGGGCCTGGACGTACCAGTGATTATCTCGGATACAGAATACTGGTTCTTCCTCGGGAGCCTTGATTTCGCTAGGGGTTGCTCGGGCCTCCGGCCGGTCGCTAGGAACTTCGGAGCCCCGGATCTCTACGGAAACCCGAAGTTCGGTGGCGTGGATGCGATAGCCCACGAGTTAGCCTGCGCGGCCGCCCTGCTGATGGGACAAGCTAGCGAGGGCGTGCCCGTCGTGTTGGTCAGAGGCTACAAGTATGAGCCGGGCGAGGAGGGCATCTCGGATTTCGTGATAGGCCCCGAGCTGATGGCGAAGGCCTTAGGGATGATAATCAAGTTCTCCGTGAAGGTCCTCGGCCCTAGGTGGGCACTGCGCGTCTTACGGGCCTTGATACTAGCCCGCTGAGGGCCGGGAGCCGTTAAGCGTGTTATCCTCGTCTCCGGCCTCGGCCCAGAGGTGCTCGAAGTAGACCTTGGCCACATGGGCTAGCTCTAGGTAATCGGACCAGATGGCCATGACATCATCCCGGCTGATCAGGATCAGGACAGCTTCACGTTCGTCGACTATCACGCCGCCGCCGAACATACCCGATTTGAACCTTATTTCGGCTAGCCCTCTCACGGCCTTTAAGTCCTCTTCGAGGTCTTCTGAAGCCAGGATACGGATATCCAGACCGGAGAACTTGAGGTGGGCTATGCTGGGCTGAAGGGGAGCTAAGAAGGGCCTGGCCGCCGATGGGATGGCTAAGAGCACCTCTGAGGAGGCCCTGGAGAGCACCTCGCGTATCTTGGAGAGCACCTCCTCCCGCCCCCTTATTATCCAGATATCGGGCCTCTCAAGCGCCCTGGAGCGCTCGTATAATGGTTGGAGCTCGCCCACGGCGGCTGCCTCAAGCTCTTTAAGCTTGGCTTCCCTCCTCAGCCTCTCGGCCCTCACGGCTTCAGCTGGCGGGAGAGCGAAGTAACGCTTCGGCCTACCAGGCCTAGCAGATATCCAGCCCCTTTCTTTCAACCTCTCGAGAGCACTATATACCTTAGAGTAAGGGATGCCCGACAACATGCTTACATCCCGGGCGGTAAGCTCGCCGTGGGCTACTAAGGCCAGGTAAGCTCTTGCCTCCTGTTCTGTCAGGCCCAGCGCCCTCAAGACTGCTAACGCTCGGTCACCGACTTGTCCTCCCGCCCGCACCGCTCTTCCCTCTTTCAACTGGTGAGTAGTTGGGAAACCCTCAAATACCCTATCGTCAACATCGCCATGCCATGTTGGCCGCTAAGGTAGGCGAGAGAGAGCACATCAAGGATACTAAGAGCCTCTGCCCTGAGTGCAAGGCCGTTGTGCCGGCCGTAGTCTACGCCGAGGGGGGCAAGGTATGGATAGAGAAGGAGTGCCCGGCTCACGGGCGCTTCAAGGACGTTTATTGGAGCGATTACGAGCTCTACAAGAAGGTTCTGAAGTACGATTACATAGGCTCTAAGCTCGAGAACCCCAGGACGCAGGCCACCAGGGAATGCCCGTACAACTGTGGCATCTGTGATATGCACAAGACCTACACGGTCCTGGGCATCGTGGACGTGACGAACCGCTGTAACCTGAACTGCCCCATATGTTTTGCCCACGCCGGCGCCGTCGGGTATGTGTATGAGCCCACGAAAGAGCAGATAAGGGCTATGCTCGAGAACCTCAGGGCCAACAGGCCCGTGCCCACACCAGCCCTCCAGTTCTCGGGCGGAGAGCCCACGGTGCGCGAGGACCTGCCCGAGCTGGTGAAGATGGCCAGGGAGCTGGGCTTCAGGCACATAGAGGTAAACACGAACGGCATCATGCTCGCCAAGAGCTTAGATTACTGCCGCGAGCTAGTGGAGGCCGGCGCGGACACCTTCTACCTGCAGTTCGACGGCACGAAGCCCAAGGCCTACGAGGCCGCGAGGGGGCGTGACCTTCTGCCCATCAAGAAGAAGGCGTTGGAGCACCTGCGTAAGGCCGGTTGCCATAGCGTGGTGCTGGTGCCCACGCTCGTCCGTGGCGTGAACGATGACCAGATAGGCGAGATCATAGAGTTCGCCTACAAGAACCGCGATATCGTACGCTGCGTGAACTTCCAACCCGTCTCCATCACGGGCCGTATAGACTACTCGAAGCGCGAGCAGATGAGGATCACTATACCGGACCTCATGCACCTGGCCGAGGAGCAGACAAAAGGGCGCATAAAGGTAGATGATTGGTACCCCGTGCCCACCGTGGTGCCGATAGCTAAGTTCGCGGCTAAGGCTCTGGGGCGCGGCTTCCCCGAGTTCTCGGCCCACCCGCACTGCGGCATGGCCACCTACATCCTGCCCACCTGGCGCGGCTACAAGCCCATAACGGCTTTCGCGGACGTGGACGAGCTGATAAGCGCCATAGATGCCGCTGTCGGCCTGGAGAACAAGGATGCCATGATAAAGGCCCTAAAGCAAGCTGCTAAGAAGCACGTGAGCAAGTGGTTCCTGTTCAGGCATTTCTTGCCTGTGGCCCTCAAGGGCGATTACGATGCCCTCAGGCGTCTCCACTACAAGATGATCATGATAGGCTCCATGCACTTCATGGATCCGTATAACTTCGACGTGGACCGCGTGCAGAGGTGCATCATCCACTACGCTACGCCGGACGGCCGTATCATACCCTTCTGCTCTTATAACAGCATACACAGGCCTGAGGTAGAGCGCAAGTTCAGCGTGCCGCTGGAGAAATGGAGGGGCGAGAAAGCTTAAGCCGAGCCCCCTCGCCCATGGTTTATGTCCCATATCAGCCCCAGCACTACGCGGAGCCCTCGAGCCTATATCTGGCCCTCTTAAACTCAGCTTAAGGCACGCCCGGCCGCCCGGCTATCCCGGCCTGTAAAGGAGGCTTTAGAAAGGGCTCTAAAGCTCCTCCGACGCCCTCTAGGCCAGCTGAGGTGATGAAGATGGGGATGAGGCTCGTGAGCGTGACGCTGCCGGAGAAGTACCTTGAGGGGCTCGAGGAACTCGTGAGGCAAGGCCGTTACCCGAACCGCTCGGCAGCTATACGTATAGCAGTGCGCGATCTCCTCCTGAGGGAGCTCTGGAACGGCTCCCGATGAGGGGTAAGGCCTCCTTTCTCCCCCTGCCCCCCTCTCCCCCTCTTATCTCCTCGTGGGCAGAGTGATGGCCTCGCGTAAGAGAGGCACACGCCTGTTGTATCGGTCCAGTTTCTCTGAGGCCCTCAAGCCTATGGCGCCCTCCGGGCAGAGGTTCACGCACCTGAGGCAGCCTGTGCAGGAGGCATGAAATACAGGCCCGGCCTCGCTGAGTGATATAGCGTCCACGGGGCAGAGGAGGGCACAGAGGCCGCACTTAGTACACTTATCCACGTCTACGGTCTTCGCGAACAAGCTCCTGTTCAGCAAGGGCATTAAGCTGCCCCCAAGGAGAGAGAGGCATTTCAAAGCTGACCTATAAGGGAGGGTGGTCGGCTTACCAGAAGAGAAAGCCCCGTAAAGCCCGATTAATTTCTCCGCGAAACGCCTCATGACAGCCTTATCTCTCGCGTCCGGCCTCCCATCGCCTCCGTAGCCCGGCGTGTAGTACCTGAGGCGCCTAAGTAGTGGATGGCTCTCCTCGCCCACGAAAGCTAGCTCGGCTAAGACCCAGATGTTCTTATTGGCCAATAAGTCCATCAGTATCTCGCGGCTGCCGAGGGCGCCGCCTTTAACGCCCGAGCAGAGGGCTATGAAGGCTGGCCTTGGCTTTTCCTGGCGCGGCAGCCTTCTTATAAAGTCCGTGAGCACCTTGGCGGGCTGGCCGTAGAAGACAGGTGACGCGAAACCTAGGAGGTCGTGCTGGCCACTTAAGCCGCATGCTTTTTCCACGGGCACGAGCTCGCAGGCATGGCCTAGCTCTTCTAACGCCTGCTTCAACATGAGGAGACCAGCCAGCGTATTGCCCGTGGCCGAGAAGTAATACACCCCTACTTCCACGGTCCCCCACCCCCAGCTGCGTAGGTCGCGGCGATAACCTATATATCACCCCGCTCCGCCCCACGAGCCAAGCAGAGGGAGACACCGTGCCAGGTAGGTTCACGGACCGAATACTGAAGGCACCAGTCGCATTCACCTTCAGGGACCTCATATTGCTTCCTGGCCTCTCTAAGGTCGAGCCAGGCGAGATAGACGTGAGAACGCGCGTCAGCACGAGCCATCAACTCAACATACCATTTGTCTCATCTCCGATGGATACTGTCACGGAGGCCGAGATGGCCATAGCCCTGGCGCGCCAGGGCGGTTTAGGAGTGCTCCACAGGAACTGCACTATAGAAG
>CAZWYW010000058.1:0-4691 GCA_964638535.1 uncultured Candidatus Bathyarchaeia archaeon
CATACCACGGGGGCTTCTACAACACGGTCAAGGGCCTCTCGGGCCGGGACGTGGAGGTCGTGGTCGTGGACACGCGGGACATAAGTTCTACGGGCGTCCGGGCCATGAGCGATGAAATCGAGCGCGTGGTGAGGGCCAAGCTCCTCAACCCAGCCTGGATAGAGGCCATGAGGAAGCACGGCTATCGCGGCGCCAGCGAGTTCTCCAGGAAGATACTCCACCTCTACGGTTGGTCGGCTACGACCAAGATGGTGGCCGATTGGATTTTCGATAGGATAGCCGAGACCTATGTCCTTGACGAGGAGATGCGCAAGTGGTTCGAGGAGAACAACGTCTGGGCTCTAGAGGAGATAACTAGGAGGCTCATAGAGGCGGCTGAGAGAGGGCTCTGGAGGCCTTCCGGGGAGCTGCTTAAGAGGCTGAAGGAGGCCTACGCCGAGGTGGAGGGCGTGTTAGAGGAAACCTTGACGGGCGGGGGCGAGATACAGGGCGGCGTTATCAGGCCCATCTCGCCCGGAGAAGTAGAGCGATGGAAGGCCAAGCTGGCCAAGGTGGAAGAGGCATGGGAGGAGCTGAGGTGAGATGAGCGAGGTAGCACCCGAGCGCAAGCTGATCTTCCCCTTCACGGCCGTAGTGGGGCAGGAGAAAGCCAAGCTGGCCCTACTATGCTGCGCCGTGGACCCTACCATAGGGGGCGTGCTGCTGAGCGGGGAGAAGGGCACGGGCAAGTCCACGCTCGTGAGAGCTCTCTCGCAGGTGCTGCCCGAGATAGAAGTAGTGAAGGGCTGTCCCTTCAACTGCAACCCTCGTAATCCGTTGGAGATGTGTGATGCCTGTTACGCTAGGGCAGCCGCTGGCGAGGAACTAGAGGTCGAGAGGCGTAAGATGAGGGTCGTGGACCTGCCGCTCAGCATCACGGTGGACAGGCTCGTGGGGACGCTCGATATCCATAGGGCGCTCAAGGAGGGCATCCGGGCACTTCAGCCGGGCCTCTTGGCCGAGGCGAACAGGAACATCCTATACATAGACGAGGTCAACCTTCTGGACGATTATGTAGCTGATGTGCTGTTGGACGCGGCTGCCATGGGCTGGAACATAGTGGAGCGCGAGGGCCTCTCGTTCAGGCACCCGGCCCGCTTCATCTTGGTAGGCTCCATGAACCCCGAGGAAGGCGAGTTAAGGCCCCAGCTCCTAGACCGCTTTGGCCTCTTCGTCAGGATAGAGCCCGTTAAGGACCCGGAGGCTAGGGCGGAGATAGTGAGGCGTGTGGAAGAATTCCACGCTGACCCGGTGGCTTTCTACAAGCGCTACGAGGCGCGTGAGGAAGCGCTCAGGGAATCTATCGTGAGGGCCAAGGAACTCATCCGCGAGGTCTCCCTGGACGATGACCTGCTGAAGCTACTCGTGGAGACCATCATAAAGCTCGGGATAGGGACCCACAGGGCCGAGATAGTCACGGCCAAGACAGCCAAGGCCATAGCGGCCCTAGACGGGCGCCGCAAGGTCTCGCTCGAGGACCTGGAGAAGGCCATGGAGCTAGCGCTCCCCCACCGCCTGAAGTCCAAGCCCTTCCAGCCGCCGAGGAAGTTGCCAGAGCTGCCCAAGCCCCCCTTGCCCGAGCAGAAACCTAAGCCCCACGGCCACGAGGGCCACGAGCATCCCGAGGAATTGGCCCCGCAGAAGCGAGCTGATGACCGCGAGGCCAGGGCCAGGCCAAGCGATTGGTCAGCGGGCAAGAGGGAGCGCGTTTTTAAGGCAGCTGAGGTAGATATAGATGCAGTCTCGCTGGCGCCTGTGGCGGGGGACAGCGGAGTCCCGAGAGGCAGGGGCTCTAGGGCGCACAGGCTCACCGTCATAGGCCATCCACATGGTTACCCAATCTCTTACGCGCTGCCTACGAGGCCCGATCAGCTCCGCGATATAGACCTGGTGGCCAGTATAAACGCGGCCGCGGCGAGGCAGAGAGGCCTCCCGCTCTCCGTGGGCGAGGAGGATATCCGCGTGAGAGTGCGCAAGTGCAGGGCGCCGAGGCTCATAGCCATAGTCTTGGATTCCAGCGGCAGCATGGGCATCTTGAAGCGCATGAGCATCGCCAAGGGCATCGCCCAAAAGCTCACCGAGGGCTCTTACGTGAAACGCGATTTCATAGCCCTCATAGCGTTCAGGGGCCAGAGGGCCGACGTCATAGTGCCGCCCACCAAGAAATACGAGGCTGTCCTGAGGGCGCTCGAGGAACTCCCTACCGGTGGCCGTACCCCCCTCCCGGCCGCCCTCCAGGCCCTCCTAGCCATGGTGAGGTCATTTAAGATGAAACACAGGGACGCGGCTGTGAAGGCTATTTTAATCACGGACGGCAAGGCCAACGTGCCCTTAAGCGGGAACGTGGAGGAAGACCTGCGTGCCCTGGCCGCTGCCCTAGCGAAGAACGGCGTGGAGCTCGAGATATACGATACTAGGCCGCCGGTGGCCTTCGAGCTAGCACCCTCCTACATAAGCCTCATAGCCGAGCTGAGCGGCGCCACCGTCTACCGCTGTGATTGAGCAGCGCCCGTTGGGGTTCCCCTTTTCTGGCCCATAGCCTCTACTAGCGCCGGGCCAGCTATGTCACTTGAGGTGGTGTTCTTAGGCACGTCCGGCAGTGTGCCGACGCCCGAGAGGAGCCTGCCAGCCCTGGCCGTAAGGAGGTCAGGCGAGCTCCTGCTGTTCGATTGTGGGGAAGGCACGCAAATCCAGCTTATAAAGGCCGGCCTGGGGCTGCCCTCCAGGCTGAGGATCTTCATAACCCACCTACACGGCGATCACGTTTTCGGCCTCCCGGGTCTGCTCCATACGCTTTCACTGCTTGGGAGGCGCGAGCCACTTGAGATCTATGGCCCACCCGGCATCTCGGCTTTCCTCTCGTGCGTGAGAGAAGCGGTAGGCCTCAGGCTGGGCTTCGAGCTCGTGGTACGAGAGGTAAGCGAGGGCCTGGTGCTCGATGGGCCGGGCTACGTGGTCAGGGCTGCTTGGGTAGAGCACTCGGTCCCCACCTTGGCTTACGCGCTGGAGGAGAAGCCCAGGCCAGGACGCTTCTACCCCGAGAAAGCCAGGGCCCTCGGCGTGCCCGAGGGACCGTTATGGAAGGAGCTCCAGCTGGGGAGGCCCGTCAGGACACCAGACGGCCGGTTGGTGAGGCCCGAGGAAGTCCTGGGGCCGCCCAGGAGGGGCCTTAAGGTCGTTTACTCCGGCGACACGGCTTTCTCCGAGGCCCTCATCAAGCTGGCCAGGGGGGCCGACCTACTGATACACGAGTGCACCTTCGATGATAATGCTGCTGAGAGGGCTGCCGAGAGACTTCACTCAACGCCTAGCGTGGCAGCCGAGGTCGCGCTCAAGGCTGGCGCCCGCAGGCTCGTGCTAACGCACATAGGAGCCCGCTACAGGGACCCCACGATCCTGCTGGCCCAGGCGAAAGCTAAGTTCCCCGATGTCTCGGTGGCCGAGGACCTGATGAGGCTGTCGCTGACCCCGCCCGCCTGAGCATGCCTATAAGGCGCGGGGACTGGCCTTTTAGAGGGCGAAAAGGCCTTGTCCGATATAGTCCGCGAGGGAGATGACGTGCTTCTCCTCCTAGATCTGAGGCGTTCCTGGCTCGTGAGGGCGGTGCCCGGCCGGGAGCTCCACACCCATAAGGGCGTGGTGAGGCTCTCTGACGTGATAGGGCGCCCGTACGGCTCGCGCGTGGCGAGCTCCACGGGCCAGGAGTTCGTGGTGCTGAGGCCGACCATAAGGGATTACGTGCTCAAGATGCGCAGGGCCACGCAGATCATTTACCCCAAGGACATGGGCCTCATCCTGGCCTTCACGGGCATAGGGCCTGGCTGGCGCGTGGTAGAGGGCGGCACGGGCTCAGGTGCTCTCACGGCCTTCCTGGCCTACCACGTGAGGCCTGATGGGCGCGTCTACTCTTACGAGGTTAGGCCGGAGTTCTTGGAGGTAGCCGAGGCCAACCTGAGGCGCGCTGGCCTGTTGGACCTGGTGGAGCTAAAGCTGGCCGATATAACTGAGGGCATAGAGGAGCGGGATGTGGACGCTGTGGTGCTCGATATAGCTTCGCCCTGGGAAGCTGTCCCTCACGCCCGCGAGGCCCTTAGGCCCGGGGGCTCCTTCGCCTCCTTCAGCCCCACCATAGACCAGGCCGTGAAGACGGTAGAGGCCCTCAGGGCTGAAGGCTTCGTGGCCATAGAGGTCGTGGAGTGCCTGCTCAGGCACATCAGGGCCAAGCCCGGCAAGACGAGGCCGGAGTGGCTCATGAGGGCTCACACGGGCTACATCACGTTCGCCAGGAAAGCGCTTCCCGGGGGGCGGGAGGGCCAAGCCATATAGGGGCCTTAAGAGCCTGAAGTGAGCGGTGGCGTGGTTGAGCGAGAAGCTCAAGTTGGCCTTCCGGGCTGCCGCGAGGGTCTTGGAGAAGCACAAGAAGGAGCTAGCATTCTTGGCCTCTTGCCTCCTGGCCTTCCTCGGGCCTACCTACGGCATTTACGCGCTGAACAAGATCGGCCTCCCCTGGCCAGCACCGGACCTAATAGGGTTCGCCGCCCTAGCTGCTGGCCTGATATTGATAGCCTACTTCCTGCCCGCGATCAGGGAAGGGGGCGCCCGCCGGCTAGTCCATGAAGTCCGCGAGGCTTAGCTGACCCTTTTTAGGCGCC
>CAZWYW010000059.1:0-4616 GCA_964638535.1 uncultured Candidatus Bathyarchaeia archaeon
TACGGCCTGCACGTGGACGATTGCCTAGACAGGGTGCCGAGGGACAGGCCTGTCCTCGTGGTCGTGGGCTCTGAGAAAGTGCCTAGGGCCGTCTACGAGCTAGCGGACCTCAACATGGCCATAGGGCACCAACCTCATTCCGAGGTCGCGGCCCTAGCCATATTCCTAGACCGGTATTTCGGGGGCTTAGAACTCAAGCGCGATTTCGAGGGGGCCAAGCTCAAGATAGTGCCCTGTGAGAGGGGGAAGCGCGTTCTCAAGTTACTCGGCCTTAGCCAGGGCGAGGGCCGCCCCGACCAAGATGAAGAAGGAGCCCAAGGCGATGAAAATAGGCCAGTAAGAGCCTAGCTCGCCCATAGCTTGGTACGTGTAGTAGATGGCCAAGATGCCTAACACCAACAGCACGAGCCCGACTATCTTCTCCGTTATGACCAAGCCAGCCGGCCTCTCGGCCTTGCTCATCGCCCCCAGCCCCGGCACGGACCACCAGCTCGCGCGTCCTTATAATTCTTGAGGTTAAGGGCCCTCCCCGGCCACGTTTTTATCGAGGGCCCCTGAAGGGCAGATCGGAGGGGGGACAGCTGACCGCAGCCCCCGGCTTTGACGAGCTGAAGCTCGCGGCCTTCCGGGACATGGTGAAGGAGGCCTACCGGGCCTTAAAGGCCGAGGGCGTGAAGGACAGGCAGATGTGTGATGGACAGATATTCCTCTGGCTCCACGACATCTACGGCTTCAGGGCCGGGAGGGACGAGTTCAGGCGCCTCCTGCTCCAGGCGGCACGCGAGGACCCGGAGATAGAGGTAAGGGAGGACAAGAGCGGCATAATCTACGTCAAGGTCAGGGAGCACTAAGGCCCGTTAAGCGAGTTCGCGCACCCGCGGGATGACCTCTTCGACGAACAGCCTCGTGCCCTTCGTGCTCGGGAAATCTAAGAACCTCACCATGAAGTAGGTGGCCCCTAGCTCGACGTACCTACCTAACTGACCCGCTACCTGGCTCGGATCGCCTATGATACACGTCCCGCGCCCGCGAATCTCTTCCACGAAGGGACTCCGCCTGGCTATCTCGCGTGCCTCAGCCTCTGTCTCGGCGATAGCCACCATGCACGCCAGCGTCTTCACGATCTCATCGTAATCCCTCCCGATAGCCGAGCACTCCCTCCTGAGGAGCTTCAGTTTGCGCTCGTAGACGTCCGGCGGCGCGTTAGGCACGTTCCACCAATCGGCTAGCTCGGCCACCACCTTGAGCACTCTCCTGCTGCCGCCCCCGACCATTATGGGCGGCACGGGCCTCGGCACAGGCGAGCAGACGGCGTCCTCGACCCGGTAGTGCTTGCCCCGGAAAGTGACCCGGCCCTCCTGCCACATGGCCCTTATGATCCTCAAGGCCTCCTTCAACTGCTCGACCCTGGTGGCCAGATCGGGGAACTCGTAGCCGTAGGCCAGGTACTCGTCCTCCTTCCAACCTGCCCCTATGCCCAAGATGAACCTGCCGCCGGAGAGGAGCTGGAGCGTGGCGCCCATCTTCGCCACCAGGGCCGGGTTCCTATAGCTATTGCAGAGGACGAGGGCGCCCCACTTCAGCTTGCGGTATAGAGCTGATAAGTAGGCTATGCTCATCATGCACTCTATGGTGGGCGTCTCCCTCGGGGCAAAACGAGCCCAGGGGACGAAGTGATCGCATATCCACGCGGAATCGAAATAGCCCTCGAACTCATCTAATAAGCGGCGCACCTGGCGGATGAACTCATCAGCACTGCTCCTGTCGGCTGGGAAGCTCGGTATCCTGAGCCCAAAACCCACCTGGCTCGCGGGCACCTTAATCACCCTGTCACACTAATTAAGCCTGTCTTTTAAAGGGGCGCTCCCCGCTGGCTAACGGGAGAAAGGAAACGCTTTTTAATCTTAGCCGCGCATATCGGCACGACATAAGCGGCACGCATATGAGCTCGGTGGCTGGTGGCCGAGATGTTGGGGGTTATCTTGGCCGCTGGGCGAGGAAAGCGTCTAGCGCCCCTCACGGACAAGGTGCCTAAGGCCCTGGTGGAGCTAGACAAGGGCCTCACGCTCCTCGAGCTGGCCATGAGGGTCCTAAAGGCCGCCGGCCTAGAGGAACTCGTGGTAGTATCGGGCTACATGGGGCACAAGGTAGAGGAGGCCCTGAGGGAGCAGGAGGGCGTAGAGGTAGTCAGGAACCCCGAGTACTGGCGCGAGAATGGTTACTCGCTCCTCAAGGCCGAGGAAGCCGTGGGCTCAGAGGAGTTCGTGCTCGTCATGTCCGACCATGTATTTGAGCCTGAGCTGGCGAGGCGCGCGGCCGGGGCAGGCCCCCTTGGCCTCTGCGTGGATAGGGAGGCAAAATACCTCTTGGACCCGGGGGAGGCCACGAAAGCCCGCGTGGGGCCGGGGGGCTGTATATTGGCCCTCGGCAAGGCCCTCGGAACCTGGAACGGTTACGATACAGGCGTGTTCGCGTGCGACGAACGTATGTTCTGGGCCGCGCGGGAGCTGGCCAAGCGCTCCTTCGCCGTCACGGTCAGCGATTGCGTGAACTTCCTCGTGTCAGAGGGCGTCTGTTTCAAGGCCATCGATGCCACAGGCCTGCTCTGGGCGGACGTGGACACGCACGAAGCCTTGGAGCACGCGAAGAGGGATTTGCTGCCCCTCTTGCTCACAAGACTGGGGGGACACACGGGGCCTTGAGGTTCGAGGAAGCCTACAAGATGTTGATGAAGCCCGGCGACGGGCCTATATCTAGGCATCTGAACAGACACATCTCCATACGTATATCGCTCTTCCTCGTGGAGAGGGGCGCTCCCATATCACCGACGGCTATGTCGGTCATAAGCTTCGCCACAGCCCTGGCTGGCGCGGTTCTCTTCCCGTTCGGCTGGCCCCTCCTAGGCGGCCTCCTGGCCCAGGCCGCGAGTGTGCTAGACGGCTGTGACGGCGAGATAGCCCGCCTCACAGGCCGGACCTCCAAGCGCGGGGGCTTAGTAGACTCCATCCTGGACCGACTGGCCGACCTAGCGCTCATCACGGCCTTAGGTTTCTTGGCCTACACGGCCCCGTGGCCGCGCTCCTACTGGCCCAGCTGGACCCCCGTACCCGATTGGGGCCTCCTGGCCCTCATGCTCACGGCCTTAGCCCTCTCGGGCTCCCTTTTGGTCAGCTATTGCTCGGCCATCTTCAGGGCTATAGCGGGCCGCCAGCCCAGGAGACGCCTGGGCACCAGGGACGTAAGGCTCTTCACGCTCATGTTAGCCGGCCTGGCCTGCCAATTCTGGGCTTGGCTAGCAGCTGCCTTCCTGGCCTCCCTGGCCGTGCTCACTTGGGCTGAGACGCTGAGCTGCTTGAGGCAGGCAGCGACCACGAAAGATTAAGCTCTAAATACATGCTTAATTGGCTTGAGCTCACCTAAAAATGTCTCTCCCAGAGCTCAAGTGCCCTGCGGCGCTTCATCTCGCGTTTCTTCCTGTGCAGGAAGCGGTAGACGGTCGAGTGCATACGGCCGTCTATGAGCATCTGTATAGCCTCCTCGGCTATCTGGGCCTGCTCTATGCCGCCTATGATGGCTACTGTATGACCGTAGACGCTCACATAAGCGCCCGTGAGCTCCTCTATGATGCGCCTCGTCTTACCCTCGCGGCCTATTATACGTCCCTTCACGCGTACTATATCCGATTTAGAGCGGCCAAATATCTCACGTAAATCTATGATGCGTAAGATAGCGTCTTCCTCCCTCAGCAGCCTGAAAGCCCTCTCCGGCGAGAAGCCACGCCCTATGGCCAGTACCACGTCGCGAGCCCTGAGCAAGTTCGAGGGATCGGGGTTGCCCTCGGCCAACTCTATCTCCACGTCGCCCGTCTTGCTATCTATGGTCAGTTTAACGCCGAGGGAGCGCTCTATCTCGCGCTTAACAGAGCCATCTGGCCCTATCAGGACGCCCACGCGCTCCATGGGTATGCGGACGTGTAGGCTACTCAACATCCCCCGCCCCCCTCACCATCTTCAAGGCTTCCTCGAGGCTCGGGACGGGCAAACCGAGCTTGGAGAAGAAGCGTAATATATTACGTAAATCGCGTTCTAAGAAGAACTCTGCCATGGGGTGATCGAGCGTCACGGCTTGAGAAAGGTCAAACAGCACAGGCTCCCCATCCCATATCATCACGTTATACTCGCTCAAATCGCCGTGGACGAGCTCAGCGCCCTGGTAAAGCTTGCGCACGTAATCCATAAGCTTCCAGAAAACGTCCTCTGGGTCCTCTAACGGCACCTCTTTCATGAGGGGCGCGGGCACGCCATCTTGCCCTATGAACTCCATGACCAGGACGTTCTTCTCTATGTCTATGGGTTCTGGGACGCGCACGCCAGCCTCTAGGGCGCGCTTTAAATTCCTGAATTCCTTCCTAGCCCAAGCGTAGACGAGAGCCCGCGTGCTCCTGCCCAAAAGGCCCTCGAAACGCGGGTCCCCCTCCATATATATTAGGCGCCCCTTCTTGAACTCAGCCGTGGAGGTCAGGTAAATCTTTATGGCTATCTCGCGCCCCTCGGGCGTCCGGCCCCAATAAAGCCTGCACTCCTTCCCGGCCCTTATGGTGCCGTAGACCTCGCCTA
>CAZWYW010000060.1:0-4532 GCA_964638535.1 uncultured Candidatus Bathyarchaeia archaeon
TGGGGCAGTATCGTAAAACATGGGGGGCTTTCAGATGCATCTCGGCTGAGGGTAAATTTAAATATCTAACTCACTCTTCTTAAGCTAAGGAAATCCGAAGCCCTCAAGGGCGAATGTGGGGTAGCAAAGGCCAGAGGTATGTAGGAAGTTCTCGTTCCCCCAAAAGCCCGGCTATAAAGCTCCTCGGATAGGCGTGGAGCTGGGGAAGTCCCGTTCGAGCATAAAAGCCCCAGATATCCGAGCAGGACAGAACGGGCTATTCACTTGCGGGCAGAGATAAATGGACCTGTAACCGCCCAGGTAAGGGTGTTGTGCCCTTGCTGAGCAGGCTAAGGGAGGTGGTCGGTAGGGCGTTAGAAGGGCACGCTAGGCTGGCCTACAGGCTAGGCCTCACGCCTAACCGGGTGAGCGTGTTAGGCCTCCTCTGGGCCCTCTTAGCCGCCCTAGCCTATTGGCACTGGGCAGATTGGTGGCCTTTCTTGGCCCTAGTGGCCCCCTTCCTGGTCCTGTTATCTGGCTACTCTGACGTCTTAGATGGCCTCTTGGCCCGCCTCTACGGCCTCGAGTCGAGGGCAGGCGCCATGTTGGACTCCATGCTCGACCGTTATGCAGACGTGGCCGTATTAGCAGGCATATGGGCCGGCGGTCTTTGCGGCCCTCTAGAGGCCATACTAGCTATATCCGGCTCCCTCTTGGTGAGCTACGCGAGGGCTAGGGCAGAAGGGCTTGGGGCCAGTTTAGCGGGCGTGGGGCTAGCCGAGAGAGCCGAGAGGCTACTGGCCGTGGTGATCGCGAGCTGGCTGGCCCTCTTCTGGGGCCAGGCCCTTAAGATATGCGTCTGGCTCCTGGCCTTCCTCACGCACCTAACGGCAGCTCAACGGCTAGCTTGCGCTTGGCGGGCCTTAAGAACCTAGGCCTCCTCCGTTTCACGGGCTTGAGCTTGCGCTCCTCCTCGGACCTTATCTTCACTATGCCGTGGTAGACCGCGCAGGAGACACAGTAATAACGTGTCTCGATTCTCTGCCCTACCCAGGCCCCTTTCTGGGCCAGCTCCTTGGCCAACATCGGGTCCACGACTGGCCTCCTGCGCGTCACCTTCTTGGCCTTATCCGCCGGCACGAGGCGGCCGCACATGGAGCACTGTACGTATTCGCTCCTGCCCTTGGAGCCCTTGGAGCGTCCCCTGGACTTGCGCTTGACGGGCATATCGGTCCCTGGGCATAAGCTCTATGAGGATATTTAAGCTTAGCGGCCGGCGGCCGAGGCTAACTTTATTTAATCCCCTTGGCCTCTGCTGCTGAAAATGAGCGGTCAAGCGGGCGAGACGAGCAGCGAATCGCTGGCCAGGTATAGGCTGAAAAAGCTACTCGATATGCTGAAGTCGAAAGAGGGCCGCGGCACTCAGCTCATCAGCCTTTACATACCGCCTGGCAGGCGGATAAGCGATGTCAT
Source organism: uncultured Candidatus Bathyarchaeia archaeon (assembly GCA_964638535.1). Lineage (GTDB taxonomy): Archaea > Thermoproteota > Bathyarchaeia > EX4484-135 > EX4484-135 > EX4484-135. Next base: position 1,453 of record CAZWYW010000060.1, read on the forward strand.
GGCCATGCTCAGGCAGGAGTATGGCACGGCCGCGAACATAAAATCAGATAGTACGCGCAAGAACGTGCAAGACGCCATCATGCGCGTTATGCAGAGGCTCAAGCTCTTCAAGGAAACCCCCAAGAACGGCTTGGTCATATTCTGCGGCGCTATCCCGAGGAGTGGCCCCGGCACAGAGCGCTTGGAGACGTACGTGATAGAGCCCCCGGAGCCCATAAACGTCTACCTCTATAGATGCGATTCGCGCTTTTACGTGGAGCCGTTAGAGGAACTCCTGAAGGAACGAGAGGCCTATGGCATCATAGTCATGGACGCTGAATCGGCCACCTACGCAGTCCTGAGGGGCAGGAGGCTTGAGATCGTGAAGCACATAACCTCGGGCGTCCCGGGCAAACACCACAAGGGCGGCCAATCCGCCAGGCGCTTCCAGCGATTACGCGAGATGAAGCTTCTCAACTACTTCGCGAGGGTCGGCAAGCACGCCAACGAGATATTCTTATCCATCCCGGACCTGAAGGGCCTCATAATAGCTGGCCCTGGCCCTACAAAATATGATTTCGCCGAACGGGATTACTTGGACTACCGGCTGAAGCAGAAGCTAGTGGCTATCTTAGACACCGCTTACACGGAGGAGTTCGGCGTCCGCGAGGTGGTGGAGAAGGCGCCGAAGATCATGGAGAAGGTGCGCTACGTGGAGGAGAAGAAGCTCATGCAGAAGTTCCTTTACCACATCGGCCACGATACCGGCCTGGCCGTTTACGGCGAGAGCGCTGTTCGTGAGTGCTTGAAGCTAGGGGCCGTGGACACGCTATTAGTCTCCGAAGGCCTCGACCTAGTACGTGTCGTGGTGAGGTGCTCTTCTTGCGGCCACGAGCAAGCCAAGCTCATGAGGGCCAGGGAGGTCCCTAAGTTTGAGGCCTCTCTCTCCGGCCAGCCTTGCCCTAAGTGCGGCCAGACCACGCTTAAGGTGGTGAGCGAGGAAGAACTCATAGAGGACCTGGCCCGCTTGGCCGAGGAGACGGGCGCACGGGTAGAGGTCATCTCTACGGCCACGGAAGAAGGCCAGATATTGAAGGAGACCTTCGGGGGAGTAGCTGGCTTATTACGCTTCTCACCCACCAGCCGCTAGGCCCAGGCTACCCTATGTGCTGCTAGAGTTAAATGCTCCGTCCTTCTCCATGCTATCTCAAGCCTACTGGGCCAGTGGTCCTTATTCCTCTCGCGGGAGCGGCATCTCGATCAGAGCAGGTTAGCCTCTCCCCGAGGGGGTTGCCGAAAAACCTTATAGGGAGTGAGTGCCTGCCTTCTAATGGAGGCTAACCTAAGGTCGGAATCCCATCAGGGGAATTGAAAGCAGATTCGCGAAACTTGTGATCAACGTATACTTAGACAGGAATTCCATGGCGGTAATTAGGGGGTCTCGTCAAGCGGCTGCCTGCTAACTCCGCTTACTTTTAAGCCTTGGTTCACCAGGGTGATGGGTGCCGTTATGGCTGGCGAGTGGCTCGGGTACTTAAGAGCCATAGCTGGTCGGGTGCGCGGGGCTTTGCTAGATTTCCTCGAGAAGATCGAGATACCGCGTAGCGCGGCCGAGGCTAAGGCCCTTGAAAAAGAGGCAGATGGAGTAGCTTGCAGGGCTCTGCTCGATGCGCTGGGCGAGCTCGGCCTATCCTGCGTTCTCGTGTGCGAGGATCTAGGTGTGCGGGAGATAGGCTCCCCTGGCCCAGGCGGTCCTTACCTCGTAGTGGACCCCCTGGACGGCACTAGGAATTTCACCAGGGGGATCTGGGTGGCCTCTGTCTCCCTCGCCGTCTGCTCGGGCCCTGGCTTAGAACACGCTCGAGAAGCCCTGGTCTTAGATATCTTCACTGGCCGTGAGTTCTGGGCTGTTGCTGGCCACGGAGCATTCTCGGGCAAGGGCAGGCTCAGCGCCTCGACGACGAGCGAGCTAGATAAGGCCGTGGTGTCCGTGGACCAGAGCAGGATCGAGCGCTCCTCCGGGAGCTGGGTAGTAGAGCTTGCGTCGGCAGTAGACGCCACCAGGCAACTTGGCTCGGCTGCCCTAGAGCTCTGCCTCCTGGCCTCGGGCGCCCTGGACGCGCACGTCGATATCAGGGGGCGGATAAGGCCTACTGACGTAGCGGCGGGCCTCCTGATAGCTAGGGAGGCTGGTGCCTGGGCCTGGGTAAGGGGTTCCCAGAGGCCCGGAATAGCCCTTACCCCGGATGAGAAGATCCTCCTCTTAGCCGCGGCCCCCGGCCTCTTCGCCTCCTTGAGGGAGCTCTTAAGGCCGTTCCTGCCAGAGGGGGGCCTTATCCTAGAGGGGGCCCCACTTAAAGGCCAAAATAGGCCTCGAGGGTTAAGATGAATTCACGCTTGAATTTCTCCTCGCTGAAATCCCGTGCCCTCCGCTGGGCACGGTCCGAGAGCGAGCGGAAGAGCTCATCGTCGTCTAGGAGCCTATTGATGTGCCTGGCCGCCTCGGCGCAGGTCCTGTAGCCCAACCCATAACGCTCACGCTCTACTATGTCGAGCCAGGGGCCACCGCTCGCGTGCACCACGGGCACGAGGCCAGCTGCCATGGCCTCTACCACCGCGATGCCGAAGTGCTCGCCGGCCATGGTGTGCAGGTACACCTTAGCCTTACGGTAAATGGCAAGGACCTCGTTTAAGGGCGCGTCGGGAATTACTTCCACGTTATCGGCTCCATACTTAGCCATGTTTTCCTTTATGGCCTTCAACACGTCCCTTGATGCCTTAGAGGTCGAGCCTATTATGTAGAATTTCGCCCCAGGGCATTTAGAGGCTATGATAGGCACGAGGTGCAACCTCTTCTCGGGCGTCAGGCGGGCGCAAGTCACGACCACATCCTCCCTCGGCCTGCTGACCGGCATCTCGAAGGCTTTCAGGTCAACGGGCGGGTAAACTATGATGGCATTCCGGCCTGTCTGGCGCTTTATGGCTTCTAGGCTGTAAGTGCTGTTCGTGAGGATGAGGGAGCAGCGTAGGTACCGGCGCAACAGCCTGGCCTGTGTCAGCTGGTAGGGCGCGAAGTAGAAGCGCCAGAAGAGGGAGCTCCT
>CAZWYW010000061.1:0-4413 GCA_964638535.1 uncultured Candidatus Bathyarchaeia archaeon
CCCGAGAGCAGGTGCCCCGCTTGGCGGCTGCCCCTCGGCTCCCCCCGCCGTCTTTGGGGCCAGGGGCTCCTCTAGCTCGCGCCCAGGCTCAGGAGCCGCGCTCACTAACTCGCCTCCGGGCGCCTCTATCGCCAACTCCCTAGCCCCGACTTCACCAGCTCCCTCAGCTGGCCCAGCCGGCCCCACGGCAGCCAAACTGGTCTCGCCGTTCATGTAGGCCCAGGCCTCCTTGGCCGTTACCGTGGCCTTCCTCGGGTATTCCATGACCTTCGTCTCCACGATCACGGGGAAGGGGATGGTGCTGGCCATGCCGCAGAGGATGCCCTCGAAGTCCGCTAGGCCAGGCATGTAGGCCGTCAGCCTCTCGCCCCCGTACTCCGTGTAACGCGAAACCGTGTCCTGGTCGTTCGGATTCCTCAGCCTGAAGCACAAGATGGTGTTACACTGGCTTATCACGCTCTTCATCACGTAGGCGGGCCTCTGGGTCATCACGATGAAGCCCACGTTGTAGCCGCCGGCCTGGGAGACGCCTTCCACGAGCGCTTTCTCCACGCCCAGCTTCTCGGGGGCGCCTACCTCTATCTTCATGCCTTTCTCGGGCGCTAAGTACTGTGCCTCCTCTACCACGAAGATGGCAGCGAAGGGTTCTTTCAGCCTAGCCCTCTCTATGGCGTAGTGGACCACACGCCTTATCATCTTGGCCACGGTGAGGTGCTGGTATATCACGTTGGGGTCCGTGGAGAGGTCCACCACGACCACGGGGTTGTCCTTGATGACCTCTATTATATCGTGGTAAGGGCGCTTCGGGTCTAAGAGCAGAAGGCGCTCTAGGCGCTCGCGGTCTAGGTAGAGCCTCAGGCGCTCTAAGGTGCTCTCCCTTATGCTTGAGCGTTCAGAAAGTTGGTCCACGTAATCGCTCAGGGCCTCAGGCGTGAAATCCACGGGCAGCCCTTTCTCCATATCCCGCTTAATCATGTTGACCACGCGGGCCACGTAATCCCGAGCTGTCTTATCGCCGCTAGGCACGCCTACCAAATCGGCCAGGACCTCGGCCAGGAGGCCGGGTTCTATATCGCGGGGCCTGGGCAGGAAAGAGCGGTAATCGAAGACCAGGGCGCCGTACTCGCTCAGGACGCGGTACTCGCCCCTTCGGTCCAAGATGAGTATCCTGGGCCTCGGCTTGCTCCTCATGGCGTTGATGGCCAGGTTCACCACGAAGGTGCTCTTACCGCTCCTCGTCATCCCGCATATGAACATATGCCCTTTCGCTACCTCGCTGAGGTCTATCTGGACGGGGATGCCTTTGTGCTTGGAGACGTGCCCTATAGTTATCAGGAGGCCCCCGCTGGCGCTCCTAGGCCTGAAGAAGCGCTTAAGCTCCTCCTCCGTGGGCTCGTAGACGGGCTCCCAGGTAGAGGGGGCGCACTCGAGAGAGCGCCAACGGCCTTCCTCATCATAGTAGCCTAGGGGCTCAGCGTAAGCTATCTTATACTCTATCCAGCTGCCGTAGCGCACCCGGCCTCCCCGGGCTGCCTCGTGTGGCCCGGGCCTGCCGGCCTTCATCTCGGGGTTATAGGGCCTCACCAACATGACACGGGCCAGGACATACGTCTCGTCGTCCCTGTGGGGGTGCTTTATGAGGACATAATCGCCTACCTCCACTCTCGCGCCAGCTTTCAAAGTGAAGGGGATTATGGTGTGGTCGGCCCCGGACATCACGTAGCCTATCTCGCGCATGCCCCACACCCCCATGCTCAGGCCCTCCTCAAGGAGCGGGCAGGCCTCACGGGCCTCTCGAACTCGGCTTCCGCGAGCCCGTAGTTCTCACCGTGCCTGGGCAAGAACATCTCCATGTCCTCTTCATCCAGCCTCCCCTTCTCTATCTCCTCGGCTATCCTGGCCCTCAGGGAGAGGAGGAAGAGATCCCTGGTCGTGTTGCTCACCTTCGTAAGTGAGTCGGCGGCGTAGATCGGGAAGGGGATACTCCTCGCGGCCCTCAAGGCCAGGGTGAGAGCTACTAGCTCGTCCAGCCGGTCCGCGAAGGGAGCTGGGACCTCTAGCTTGTAGGGAAAGGAATAGCCCGTGCTCACGTAGGTAAAGTATATGGAGACCACTTCCTCGTCCACGCCTAATTGGGCCGCCCTAGCGAAATACTCCTCCGCCATCCTCGAGGGCACTTCCCTCCTGCCCGGCTTCTTAGTGCGCCTGACGTAGCGCATGGGCTCAAGGTAGGTGCCAGTCTCCATCCACTTCAGGGCCACCGTGTCCCTCAGCAGTCTCTCTATGAGGCCGGCCCTCAAGAGCTTCTTGGCCACGCTACAGCCCTCCGGCCTCTTAACGAAGCCCACCACGGGCACGCCTCTCTCAGCACAGAGCTTCAACGCCTTGACGCCTTCTTCAAGCGTCTTCTCGAAATCGGACCAGTAAGGAGTGCCCTTTCTCCCCCTCATGAGCTGGCTGTAAAGGAAGGGGCCATCGAAGAACACCACATCGGGCTCCCAGCGCTCCACGACCTCTTCCACGAGCTCGAACTGGAGGCGGTAGCTGACCACGAGCGTGCGCCACTCCGGGTATATCTCGTCGTCCCAGAGGGGCACGCGCTCTAACACGCGGGGCGCGTAATCCAGCACGTCATAAGCAGAGCAGAGGGCCGCTATGGCACAGCAGAGGGGGACGTAAGCGACTTCTAAATTCAGGTAGTTCACGCCCGCGTCCACGCCCACGACCTTAAGCTCCCCCGAGCCAAAGGCATCTGAGAGCTGTTTCACTAGATCGACGTCCGCCTTCCTCACGCCCAAGAAGGCAGCTGCCCTCTCGGCCAGGTCCCCTCTGGCCTTAAGCGATGCTTTCTTGCGCCTGTACTCCTCTATCACGTGCTTAGTGCCCTCGTCCATGAGGACCCTGTAGATGAACGGGTGAGGCGCTTCTTCCAGAGTTTCCTCGACCAGTTCCACGCGCTCGCGCAGGGGACCTGGCATAGCGGATAAACTCCCGGCCTCGCCTGTCAAGCAGGGCACCGGTTAAACCGGGTGAGCGGGCCCCCTTAAGCGGCTTCATCACGCGCCTTGCATGCCCCGAGCGGTAGGGTGAAAGTAAAAATCATCGGGGGTGGAAGGGAACGGCCCGCGGCTCACTTCTTGCCCAGCATCTTAAGGAGCTTCTCGTACTCGCCCTCCGCCATGTAGCGCGTGTGCTCCTTCGGGTCTGGGTAAGCACCGGAGCGCACGTCCTCGCAGTAGCGCTTAAAGGCATCTAATATGAGCTCCCTGAGGTTCACGTATGTCTTCGCGAACCAAGGCCTTATCTTGCCTATGCCGAGCACGTCAGGCGCGAGTAAGAGTTGGCCGTGGCAGTAGGGGCCGCCTCCTATGCTGAAGACTATCAGGTCGGTTTCCTCAGCCACTAGCTTGGTGACCTCGGCCGCCGTGTTCTCTATCAGGACCGCGAAAGCGCCCGCTTCCTCAAGGGCCTTAGCATCTTCTATGATCTTCTTAGCGTCCTCAGCCGTCTTGCCCTGAAGCCTGTAACCACCCAGGGCCGAGACCTTCTGGGGCGTGAGGCCCAGGTGGCCTATCACGGGTATGCCGAAATCCACGATGGCCTTCACGCGGTCCGCTATCTCGGCACCGCCCTCCATCTTGACGGCATCACAGCCGGCCTTCAGGAAGGCGCCCGCGTTCTTGATGGCCTCTTCCACGCTGGGCTGATAGGACATGAAGGGCATGTCGCCCACGATGAACGCGTACTTCACGGCCCTCACGACCGCTTTCGTGTGGTGGAGCATCTCCTCCATGGTCACGGGCAGCGTGGTATCGTAGCCGAGCACGTTCATGCCCAACGAGTCGCCTATGAGGACCATATCCACGCCGGCCTCATCGGCTAGGAGGGCCGTAGGATAATCGTAAACGACCAGCCAGACGATTTTCTCGCCCCTCTCCTTCTTGCGCATCAACGCCCTTATGGTGATTTTCTTCCTCTCCTCCGACATCCTATCGCCTCACTAACCCGCGCGCCCGTGGCTATATAGCTCTTCACAGGCCCCGGTCGCCCAGCTGGCGCCGCGTGTCCAGCTGCTGAGAAAAGAGCTGAGGGGCTCAGAGGGACCTCTTTAATACATACTTGTAGGCCAAAGCACCTAACCCGTAGATCACGACGGTGGCCAAGACCAGCCAGGGCAGCACGGGCAGGACGACTTCCAGGCCAGCGTTAAACACCACGGCGCTTCTGACCGCGTCTATGGCCATGGTGAGCGGGAAGTAATCGGCCAACAGCCTCAACGGGCCGGGCAGGAGCCACTTCGGGTACCAGATGCCCGTGAGGAACATGAGGGGCCAGCTTACGGCCGTGGCTAGGCCCTCGGCGCCCTTGGTGCTCTTGGCGAGCATAGAAATCAGCAGGCCCATGCCTAAGGAC
>CAZWYW010000062.1:0-4275 GCA_964638535.1 uncultured Candidatus Bathyarchaeia archaeon
CTCGAGGGACGTACGTTGACGCTGACGGTGGAGGTGGCCAATGAGGGCGATCGGCTGGCCAGGGGCGTGCTGGTGCGCTGGGAATCAGAGGGCTTCACGGGCGAGCAGGAGAAGACCGTCGATATAAGGCCCGGGGAGACAGTCACGGTGTCCTTCTCCCTTAAGGCCGTCTCCACCGGCAGCGTGGCCATAGATGTCTTTGTGTCTTTCAAGGGCGAGCTAGTGGGCCACGAGACGTTAACCGTCATCATATCTAAAGTGGTCGAGCCCACGCCCACGACCACCACGGCCATAGCCTCTGGCGCAGCGGCCGGCGTGGTAGCTGCTGGCATCTCCATAGCGACGGCTGGCGTATCGGGTGTCTCGGCTGCTGCCGCGGCGGCAGCGCCAACGGTCTCAGCGGCCGCGACGGCCGCTCCCGCGGTATCAGTAGCCCCAGCGGCCGCTGCCCCCAGGGCTGAGCAGGCCAGGGGAGGTTTCTTCTCCAAGATACTCAGCGGTATAAAGTACCTGTTGGGCAAGCGCAAGAAGAAGCGTGTAGAACCACCTAAGAACTCCTTAAAGCTCACCCTCGGCCTCGTCATCCTCTCAGCTGCCTTTGCCGTGGCCCCGCTCGCCTTGACGGGCACGCCGCTCAGCTTAACCAGCATACCGACCTCCATCATGACTTCCACGATAGGCTTCAGCCTGGCCCTCTCGGGCCTCAGCTTGTTCGTGAGGAGGGTCAAGTTCTACAGGGACTTCGGCATAGAAGTGGACAAGCGCGAGAAGGCCTACCTAGCGCTGACCTTCATCTTAGGGATATGGGGTGCTGTCTCCTCAGCGCTCGGCTTGCTAAACGTCCTAGTGTCCTACTTGGCCAGCATACCACTCTCCGCCCCGGCGTTTGTAGTAGCTGCCTACACGCTCCTAGATATGAGGAGCTGGGCTTAAGCCCAGCTCCCCGCCCCAAATTCTTTTTTATCCTGATGGCGGATAGCGAGCAGGGACAACATTTTAAGGCTTAAGGTGCCTGAGGCTAAGGCGGTGAGGGACGTGGCGAGGTTGGTGAGGAAGCCCCTTTTCCCAAAGGAGATCCTCAAGCTACGTGAGGTGGAGATATACATTATATGGGATAGGTGTAAGGGCTGTGGCTTCTGCATAGAGTTCTGCCCGAGGAGGGTGTTGGATTATAGCCCCAAGCTCAACATAAGGGGTGCCCACCCGCCCGAGGTCGTGAGGCCCGAGGAATGCGCGGGCTGTGGCCTCTGCCAGGACATCTGCCCCGACCTAGCCATCTTCATCGTGCCCAAGGAACGCGGGGAGCGCGAGGAGGGCGCCCGTTAGGCTTATCTAGTGGCGCGCCCTGCCCCACAGCGGGGCTGTGATGTGTCAGGGTTACGCGAGCGGGAGCCATGACCGGAAGGCATTAGGCTGAGCTCCGCCCTCGCCAACAGGGCCAGTGCCATTCTCCCCTCGGCGGGCCAGGTGGGCCGTACTTCTCCAGGCCGTAGCGCCTAAGGGGCTTGGTCAAATGCCTTTGGGACCTAGGGGGCGGCAGGTAGAGACCTGGCCTGATATCACGCGGCACTCTCACCCACTCCTTGCGGGCCTCTGGGTCCCTGTGGCCGCACCTAGGGCACCTGAAGCCCTTCCCGGCTCCCATGGATTTCATGCGCTTCCCACATCTCGGGCATCTGGGGTTCTGGGGCAACAGCTTCTCGGCCAGCTCCAATACCCTCAGCTTCTCTAAGTTGAGGGTGAGCTGCCCCTGGGGGCCTAGCTTGACCCCGCCAGCGGCCTCCACTAAGTCGCCCGGCCAGAGCGCTAGGGCCACTTTAGCCAGGCGGCCCGAGGGCCTGTAAGCAGCACAATCTACCTCGCCCGTGCCGTCCGCCAGCCTGAAGACCACGTGGCCGCCGGGCAGCATCTTAGGCACGCTGGCCACGCGGCCCCTCACCACGGCTGGCAGGTGCGGCCTGAGTTCGCGCACTGTCCTGCGAACTAGGTGAGCGTCCGTGCCCTGATTAGTCCTGAAGATTACCCAGCGCTCCACGGGCTCGCCCAGCTTCAGCATCTTGAAGGCCCTCAGGACCACGTCCGGCCCCTCGCCCCTTACGCCCAATAATACGGGGTCAGGCCCTCTGGGCGTTATCAAGACGCGCTTGGTCTCCTCGTCGTAATTGTTGAACGTAAAAGGCTTGGTGGTCTCGTCCATCTCGGCCACGGAACGCGGGTCCACGGCCCTGGGCTTCCCCCTGTTCTCCGGCAGCCTATAGGCCAACAGCTCGTAGGTGTGGTCGTTGGTCAGGAGCTCCCCTATGGCCGCTAGGGCGCCCACCAAGCCTCGGCCCAGCTTAAAGCCCACTGCCCTGATGTCATAGCAGGCGCAGAGCTTCAGGGCCTCATCTAAGCTCGCCAGGCCTCTTATGGTTTTCTTGGCGAAGAGTCTGAGCGCCACGGGAACACGCCCCTCTAACAGCGCGACGCCGGGATGTGTGTTCTCATCGCCTAGGTCGGCTTGCTCTCGCACCAGCTCCACGGCAACCGAGAAGAGCTCATCTAATAGCCCGCGCTCGCAGCAGAAGCGGAGGCAGAGGGCGCCGTTCCCACGCGTCTTCCAAGGCGCGTTAGGGTTCAATCTCACTAAGTTCGGGTAGTCCATGAACTCGACGCCCAATCGGCAAAAACGCTCGACCAAGAGAGCGGCTATGTATGTGGTGCAGCCTCCTCTCGGCGAGTCCGTGTCGTCCAAGCCCAGGTGGGCGAGTACCTCGTCGGCCATGGGCGAGCCCGCAGGCGCCTTATTCCTCCTCTATCACGCTGAGGGTCTGGGTCTGCGTGATGTGCTCCATACGCCTTATCGTCCATATCACTAACTTGTTCAGCTCCGTGCGGTCGGGCACGTTAAGCTTGGCGATGATATCCCAAGGGCCGAAGATGAGGTAGGCCTCCTCCACGCCCTCAAGCTCCCTCAGGGCCTTCAGGACCTCTTTCTCGGCGCCTATGTCTGTCCTGATCAGCACGTAGGCGATGGGCAATTCCTCTGACCCTCAGGCGTGGGGTGCCCCGCGCCCATAAAAGCTTCGCCGTTGCGATTATAGGCGGCGATCGCCACCACCGGCTTAGGCATGGACGAGAGTGGGCGACCTCAGGCGGGGCCTGTGAGGCTTTTCATCTACCACATGAGGCAGGACGACGCGCGGAAGTGCACGGCCATGAAGCTGAAGAAGCACGGCCTAGCACACGTCTTCTTCTCGCTCAGGGAGGCGCCTAGGGGCGCCGTGATACTAGACCCCCTGGCTAAGAAGGCCCTCTCGCGCCAGGACAAGCCCATCATGGCTTCCAGGGGCCTGTTAGCCGTGGACTGCAGTTGGGCGCATATAGAGACCTTCCCAGCCTCAAGGGCCTTAAGGGGGCCGAGGCGCTGCCTGCCCTACTTAGTAGCCGCTAACCCGGTCAATTACGGCGTGCCCACCAAGCTCAGCACAGCAGAGGCCCTGGCCGCCGCCCTTTACATAGCCGGCTTTAAGGAGCAAGCGGAGCGCGTGCTCTCGATCTTCAAGTGGGGCCCTGTCTTCTTAGAGCTAAACAGGGAGCTCCTAGAGGCTTACTCGCGGGCCGAGGACAGCTCCGGCGTGTTGGCCGTGCAGGAGGAAGTGCTCAGGGAGCTCTTAGCTCACAGGAAGTGAGCGCGGGGCTGGCGAGCTGGTAGTAGCCCACCTTCTGTTCTAGGCGGCATCCTTCTGATCGGGCTACCCGGCGCCTCGGGCGGCCACCTCATCGCGCCCTACTTGCCCTTTCACCCCGTGGGACGGCCGTTTCACCGCTTCCCAGGGCCTCCTCGGCGACTTAGCACGCCTCATTAGTCCTCCGGCCCTGGGACGTTCCGTTTCTGTGCCGGAGCCGGGCCTCTCGGCCCGCGCCCTCGCGGGCGCCACGGTGGCCGCGCGGTGGGTGGAGCTTCCTCAGGCCCCAGGGTCGCCCCTCGGGGCCCGACGGCCGCCCACCAGCTCGCCAGCCCCGATGATATAAGTGCTGGGGTAGCTAAAAACATAACCTCACTTATAAGGTCAGCCCACTTTGCCCCCAAGGGCCTTCTTCTTCAGCTCCAGGAGCTTCATCCTAGCTTGCCGAGCCGTCCCGGCAATGGCTAGAGGCCTGTGAACGGTTAGGTCTACTTGGCAGCCACAGCGCACGCATCTCGTAGTTTTCTCGGCCGTGGTAAGCTGGAGCCAGCCGCATCTAGGGCACTTTATGACCTTAAAGAGGCCCCGCCCGCCCAGGCCTCCTCAC
>CAZWYW010000063.1:0-3835 GCA_964638535.1 uncultured Candidatus Bathyarchaeia archaeon
CCACTCTATCTCGCCCGGCGGCGGGCCACGCCAGACGCCGACCTTCTCCCAGGTGGGCTTATCGTCCTTGAGCACCACGGCCCAGAGGTCGTAATCGGCGTAAGCCCTATCGCCGTTCTCGTCCAAGACCACGTGGCCGCTGGCGGCGTTTATGCTGGTCCACCAGTCCGTGACCTCGGGCAGTATGTCCTTAATCTTCTCCGGGTCATAACCGACCTTATAAATACAGAGGCCCAGGCACCAGACTATATCGTAGGTAGCGTAAGCGTAGGCGTCTAACTCTCTGCCCAGGACCTCCAGGCCTTTGCTCCTCACGTAATCGAAGAACGGATACTTAGAGGTGCCCACGGTGAACAAGGTATTGATGAATTTAACTTCAGCAGCGAATTTACCGGCCACGGGATGCTCGACCAAGGCCGGCTGTAGGCAGGTGCCATCGCTGCCGAACCACTTGACCTGCTTGAGCTCATCATACTCGTTGGCGTCCTCCATGAGGGGCGCGATTTCCTCGAAGGAGATAGCGTTGATGCCTATCTCATCGGCCGATATGCCAGCGTCTAAGAGAGCTTTGACGGCATCCGCGAGGCTCTTGGCTTCGGTCGGGAAGTCCGTCTTGGCCGGGTCATACCTTATGGCGTACTCATCGTGGACCGTGCCGCCGATCTCTATGAAGGCGTTCTTGATGGCCTCGGCTAGGCCATCGCCCCACGTATCGCCCCTCCATATCTGAATGAGATGCCTCACGCCGGCATCCCAGAGCACCTTGGCCATGGCCGGGCCTTGGACGAGGTCGGTCGGGCAGAACCTGAACAGGTAGTCGTCGGCTATGGCCAGGGCTGGGCTGGTGGAGGAGGGCGCTACGTAGAGCAGCTTGTTGGCATCCGCATACTCCTTGCATTCCTTGCACTCACCGCTGGACATGGGACCTATGAATACCTTCACGCCAGCGCCGGCCCAATACTTCATCTTGTCTAATGCCGTCTTGGGGTCGGTGGCTGTGTCCTCCACTATGAGCTCTATCTTGAAATCGGCGCCGTGCCTCTCCAGCCAGTGGTTCAGATCCTCTACGGCCAGCTCAGCCGTGAACTTGCTGTTCTCGCCGTAAGTGCTCAGGACGCCGGTCAGGGGCGCCAGGAAGACTATCTTGTAGGTGTGCGGGGGCGTCCAGACCGACGGCGGGGGTGGTGCCAGCAGCACACCCCATATGCCATAGCCTATGCCCAGGCCTATGAGCAGGAAGACTATCATCAGGCCCGCTGTAACAGCTGGCTTGGCTAGTAACGACTGAGCCATAGCTCACTCCCACTGCTTGCTTTCAGTCAGATGGTATTTAAGATTTTCCCGTCGTCCCGCAAAACTTCAGAAAAGGCTTATATCTTTACTTACTTGGTCTTCTCACGGGAAAGGTCATGATACCCCCGTTGTTAGCAGCTGGTCTCGTTTACGCGAGCGGGTTGGCCCTGGCTGCCTGCGGTATCACCATGATATACATGTGCACGAGGACCTTTAACTTCGCCCACGCTAACATGGCCACCTGGGGCGCTTATACAGTCTACACGTGTATCATGTTCTGGAGGGGCCTGCCCTACACCTACTGGCCCTTGGCCTTCTTGGTCGGAGCCGCTCTAGGCGCCGTCTGCTACTACACCATAAACGGCCCCCTGCTGAGACGTAAGGCATCGGATATAACGCTGATGATGTCCACGCTGGGCTACGACCTGGTGCTCCTCTCCATAGTGGGTATGTATGTGGAGTTCTTCGAGAGAGCCTACCATCCGCCCATGACGCCGAGGATGGCCTCCCTGAGCGCTTACGACGTGAAGGTTCTCGGCGTGCCAGCGGCCACCATAATATCGCCCATACTGGCTGTGGGCTTCGTGGCTGGCCTCCACATTTTCATGACGAAGGCGAAGTTCGGCATAGCGCTCAGGGCCACGGTCGAGAACCCTGACTTGGCCAGCGTGATGGGCATCAACTCCGACCGCGTTTACCTGGCCTCCTGGATAATAGGAGGCGGCCTGGCCTCCCTAGGCGGCGCCGTGATAGCCATGGCCGTGACGGTGAACATAGTCTTCGGCATGACCGTTATCGTGCCCATGTTCGCCTCGAGCATCCTCGGCGGTCTCTACAGCGTCTACGGCGCCACATTGGGCGGCATGGTGGTGGGCCTGGCCGAATACGGCATAACATACCTATTGGCCCTCTGGCTGGGCGGCATGGTTCACGCCTACAGGGCCGTGATACCGCTCATGATAATGGCCACTTCCCTCATGGCTTTCCCGAGGGGCCTGGCTGGCGTGCCTTGGGACAAGCTGCTCGGCAGGTTGAGGGCGTTGAGGGGCGGGCTAGGCGTGGTGGCGTCGAGGGGCGCCGGGGGTGAGAAGTGATGCGTGCGCTCAAGAGCTTGAGGGGCACGAAGGACGTGGAACTCATCAAGCTCCTCCTTAGGGTGGACTTCCTAGCCCTCTTGGCCTGCATCGCTCTCTTGGCCTACCTGGGCCTCTCGTTCGGCAAGGACATGGTGCTCAGCGTGTTGCTCGAATTCTCCATCTTCTTGATAGTCACCCTCAGCCTGAATATAGAGACCGGCCTCACGGGCGTCCCGCAGTTCGGCAGGGTGCTCTGCGTGACGGCTGGCGCCTTCATAGTGGGCGGCCTTTGCGGCAGGATAGTGGCCTGGATGTTGGGCAGGGAGTGCGGCTGGGCTTACGCCCACCATACCGTGAATTACCCGTTAATCACGGAGATAAACAGCATACTCATGACGAACATGGGGCTCTCCGTGCTCGTCTTCATAATGTACCTGATCTTCGCGGCCATAGCCGGCGGCTTCTTCGGCTGGCTCATCTCCAGGCCGGCCATTAGGCTGAAGGAAGCCTACCTGGGCATCTCCCTCCTGGCCTTCGGTGACCTACTCTACTGGATAGGCTACAACTGGGAGCCCTTGGTGGGCGCCACGAACGCCGTCCACGTACCCGACCCCTTCCGCTCCATATGGGCCTACCGCTACGAGGCCGTGACCATCGTATACTTCTTCATAGCGCTCTTCATGCTCTTCATAGCCGAGAAATTCGTCAGATCTCCGTTCGGCAGGGTCCTGAAGATGCTAAGGGATTGCGAGCTGGCCGCCCAGGTCTACGGGCGCGATATCGTGAAGGTGAGGACGTTCAGCTTGGTCGTAGGGGGCGCCATGGCCGGTGTCGCGGGCGGCCTTTGGGTGGTCTACACGGGTTCCTGCTACGCCGGCACCTTCACGAAGCTCATGTGGACCTTCTGGCCCTGGGCCTACATGATGCTCGGCGGCATAGGCAGCAACCTGGGCGTGGCCCTCGGCGTCCTGATATTCGTCATACTGAGGACCATGATAATGATATACAGGATGAGCCTCAAGCCCTACCTGCCCTTTGACCCTGTCTGGCTGGAATACACGCTCTGCGGCCTCGCGCTTGTCATCATAGTGCTCTTCAGGCCCTACGGCCTCGTGCCGGAGAAGCCCGTGACCACCCTGCCGCGCGAGAAGATAGAGGAGATGTTGGCGAGGGCCAGAGAGAAAGTGAAGAGCGAGGGCGCGGGGGGAACAGCTGGGCCTTAGGCACCCGTGGACCTTTTTTGGTTTTTCACCTTTAGCCTCAGCGCCGCGCAAGCCTGAATTATTAAATCCCACACTAACCAAGGTAACGGAGCAGGGCCTATGAGGTAGCTCGGCCTGACCGAGCCCACGGGCGGGCTATGAGGAACCTACGAACCCCATGAGGCTCCTATGTCGGTAATGGTTAGAAAAGACACATCATTGGTGCGGCCGCCGGGATTTGAACCCGGGTCACCGGCGTGGAAG
>CAZWYW010000064.1:0-3250 GCA_964638535.1 uncultured Candidatus Bathyarchaeia archaeon
TGGTAGGCTGCCACAAATGCAAAATACACTTCACATGCGTTCAGAACGAGAAGCTGCCGTCCAGCTACGAGGACGTGAAAATACCAGTGGTGGAGTTCACCGAGCTCGTGGCAGAGGCCCTGGGGCTCCGGGAGGTGACCTGAGGCCCCTCTAGCGGCCCTTCAGCCCGGCGCCCCTCAAGGCCTCGACTAAGCTTTTAGCGGCTTCCCCAGGGTCCTCGGCCAGCACAATAGAACGCCCTACTATGAGGAAATCCGCCCCGGCCTCTAAGGCTGCCCTAGCATCGCCTCCTTGGGCTCCCACGCCCGGGGCGAAGATGAGCGGGGCTGGCCCGACCTCGGCTCTTACGGCTCTTATGGCCTCGGGCCTGGTGGCACCGACCACGAGCCCATCGGCTCCCCATTCAACGGCTTTCCTGGCGAAAAGCGCGTAGAGTGGCTTGCTTAGCCCGCCAGATACCACTTCTAGCCCGAAGAAATCTGAAGCTCCTGGGTGGCTCATGTAGGCCAGCAGCAGCACGCCCTTCCCTAGCTCGTGGGCCATCTCCAGGACGGGTGCGAGACCGCCTTCCCAACCGACCAACGGGCTGGCCGTGAGGGCGTCAAAACCGGCCTCGAAGTAATACTTGGCCGCGACCTGGTTAGTGGAACCTATATCGCTCAACTTCGGGTCCGCTATACAGGCTAGGCCGAGTTCGTGTGCCCTGTCCAAGAGCGGGCGCACGCCCGAGAGGCCGAGGGGCAAGATGAGGTGAAAATTCACCTTTAGAGCGCAGACATAAGGCGAGGCGGCTTCTAAGATCTCCCTGGCCTTC
Source organism: uncultured Candidatus Bathyarchaeia archaeon (assembly GCA_964638535.1). Lineage (GTDB taxonomy): Archaea > Thermoproteota > Bathyarchaeia > EX4484-135 > EX4484-135 > EX4484-135. The sequence continues at coordinate 815 of CAZWYW010000064.1, forward strand.
CTCATGAGCTTGCTGGGCTTATCCGGCGGCAGATCAAGGGCCAGCACCACGGGAGAGCCCTTCTTCTCACGGGCCTTCTTGATGAGCTCCACGAAGCCCATGGTCGCCACCGCGAGGGAAGGGCGCTTAGGCGCCTTAAAGCCTTGGGGGGCCGTAGCGGCCCGGGAAGCTCTCCATCACTTTCCTGGGCCTGAAGGCCAGAATCCTGGCTTCCCTCAGCCTCCTCCTGAGCGCGGCCATGAACTTCCTAGGCGAGGCACCTAGCTTCAGTATAGCATAGTTCTCCAACAGGCCGAGACGGCCTAAGGAGACCACGTGCTCGTGTAACCTAGTGGCCCCCACGGCCCTCTTCAGGGCGTGGTGGGAGGCGCCGATCACGATGATCCTGTCAAGGCCGGAGAGGACCCAGGCCTCGAAAGCCCTCACCTGGCCTTCCGAGAGCTCGGCCTTGATGGGCTCGGGCACTCCCTCCTCGTTCTCCCCGCGCCCGGGCGCCTCGAGGAGCCTGACCTCCAAAGGCATGTTCTCGGTCAGGCAGAAGAGGTCGGCCAACTCGCGCGTGGACAGCTCTCGGCCATCGGCCAGCTGGGCCCTGAGGGCGGCGAGGGGCACGAAGGCCTCTAGGTTAACGGGCTCGAAGACACCTATATCCACGTAGAGGCCCTGGTCCACGACAGCCGATATACGGCCCCTTATCACCGAGGAGCGCCTCAGCCTATCCGCCCTAACGGGCGCCAAGCCCATCTCGGCCTCTATGAGCCTCGCGGCCACTTCCTCGTCTTCGCCCGACAGCTCCACGAGCAGCCAGCCCTTGCCGACCGTGCCGACCACCCTCACGTGGACGGCTAGGCCAGAGCAGAGGGTGAGGAAAGCGGGCGTGAAGTCCTCTGGCCTATAGCGCCCGTACGCCTTCTCGAGCACGACCACACGGACCACGGCCTCCACCACCGGGGCGCAGGAGCGGGGCCAGCTCGGCGTGCACCTTGGCTAGATTGACCACGGCTGGGTGATCAGGACCTAGCTCGCGTTCTAGCCTGGCTAGGGCCTCCTCAAAGGGCAGGACGCGTGGCCCCCTAACCAGCTTGTCCGCGTAGGCTACTATCTTCTCCTCCAACGTCTCGGGCCCGTAATCGCCCCTCGGCCAGCCCAGGCGCTCGGCTACCTCGGGCCTCACGCCCCCCGTGTGCCTGGCTATGAGCCTCACGAGCCTCTCGCCTAACCCTAGCTCCCGCGCCAGCTCGGCCCCTAAGAAAGCGTGGGCTACGGAGTGCGTCTTAGCCCTGCCCATGTCGTGGAGGAGGGCGCCCGCCTCCACCAGGCCCATATCGACCTCTAGGCCGGCTCTCCGGCAGGCCTCGGCTATTCGCAGGGCCACGCGGGCCACTCTTTCGGAATGTTTTATCACCTCGGGAGGGCAACCTACGGCCTTTAGGATGGCCAGGGCCTCCGGCCTACTGGGGATACCGCTGGCCACCTGGCCGCGCTTGGCCCCGCCCAAGGGCCTCTCACTCCGAGAGTTCCCTTTTTATCTGGGCTATCTTGGCCTTCAGGGCCTCTATCTCCCGTGAATTATCGTAGAACTCCAGGGGCTCGCCGCACCTAGGGCACCTGAAGAGGTTATCCGAGGCCTCGTCGAACGTGTAACGCCGGCAGCCCGGCGTGCCGCACCAGAAGAACTGGTTCTCTTCCTCGTACTTCAGCTTGGCTTCCAACTTCTCCAATATCTTCTTCTTCCAGGTCTTCACTATGATCTCTATCTGCTCTAGATTGAGGCTCCAGAAGAACTTATAGCGGCTAGTCTCCTCATCCCGCTCGCGCCTCAGGTTCACGACCAAGCCATGGTAAAGCTTGTAGAGCACCCTCCTGGCTATGTCCTCTTTCAGGTTCGCTCTCCGGGCTATCTCCTCGTCGCTCATCTCCTTATCGCCTAGCACCCTCACGATTTTCACGGCTTCTTCTCCGCCTACCACACGGGCCACGAATTCTATGACATCTTCCTCTAGCGGCATCAACCCCCCAAGCCACCGTGCTGTGCGTTATGGTGGGTATTATAAGCTTAAGGCCCATGGCGGGAAAGCCCCCGCCGGGGCTCAACGTTGCTGGGCGAGCTATGTCCTGCCGCGGGCGAGGTCTACGTGCTCAGGCTCAGCCACAGGAAAGAGCGCGATAAGCGCGTCACCACACATGTTATGTTGACCGCCAGGGCCTTCGGGGCCAGGGGCGTGTTCTACTCAGGCGATAGGGACCCGAAGTTAGAGGAGAAGATAAGGGACGTGGTGGAACGCTGGGGAGGGCCTTTCGAGGTCCGCTACGAGCCGGATTGGCGCGGCCTCATAAAGCGTTGGAAGGCTTCAGGCGGCTTCGTCTGCCACTTAACCATGTACGGCCTGCACGTGGACGATTGCCTAGACAGGGTGCCGAGGGACAGGCCTGTCC
>CAZWYW010000065.1:0-3146 GCA_964638535.1 uncultured Candidatus Bathyarchaeia archaeon
GGGGCTGGCCAGCCCCTCCTAGCCCCAGGGGCTCTTGAGGCCTTAAGGGACCGCCTCCTGCCAGCTGCCTTCATCATCACGCCTAACGTCCGTGAGGCCGCGGAGCTCTCGGGCCTGAAGGTCAGGGGACCCGAGGACGCTAGGAGGGCGGCTAAGGCCCTCGCGGATTTAGGCCCAGAAGCCGTGGTGGTGAAGGGAGGTCATTTAAGCGGTCACGAGGCCGTCGACGTGCTCTATTATGAGGGCCGTTTCTACGAGTTCGCCAGGCCGAGGCTTAGCACCGACGCGCACGGCTCGGGCTGCGTGTTCTCCTCCGCCCTAGCAGCCCTCTTGGCACTCGGCAGGCCAGTGCCCGAGGCGGTACGGGAGGCGGGCGACCTGGCCTGGGAGTCCATCTACTGGTCCCTGTCTATCGGCAGGGATAGGCCGGTGGCTGAGCCCATAGGCAGGCTGCTGAACGAGGCCGAGCGGTATAGGGTGCTGGAGGAGGTCAGGGCAGCAGCCGAGGCTTTAGAAGGCCAGCCGGAGCTGGCCCGCTTCTTGCCCGAAGTGGGGACGCAGGTAGCCATGGCCTTGCCCAGGCCCAAGGGGCCAGAGGATGTGGCAGCCATAGAAGGGCGCATAGTCAAGGCCCGGGGACGCCCTAGAGCCGTGGGTCCTGTGCGCTTCGGTGCTTCAAGCCATATGGCGCGCCTGGTGTTAGCCGCCATGAAGCACGACCCGGACGTGAGGGCAGCCATAAACTTGCGATATGACCCCGCGCTCGTGGGCGCCCTCAAGCAGATGGGTCTCCTGGTGGCCAGCTTTGATAGGTCGCGCGAGCCGCCCGAGGTAGCCGCTGTCGAGGGCGCTACCCTGCCCTGGGCGCTTGAGGAAGTCGTCAGGGCGTGTGGTGGCCGCGTCCCGGACGTCATCTATGACCTCGGGGGCATGGGTAAGGAACCGATGATCCGCTTGCTGGGCAAATCAGCGCTAGAGTTGGTAGAACGGGCAAAAAGGGCCGTGAAGCTGGCCCTTAAGGCCTAAACCAGCTTTACTTCTCCCGCCTCGCCACCACAAAACCATATTATGTAATCAGCTGCTAGCTCAGCCGCTTCCACCAGCCTTCGCGTGTCCACGCCGGGCGCCCCGCAGGCGACCACCAGTGCCCTCACGGTGCGCTCCGTGATCTTCGTCCTATTGCTGTCCCTATGGGGGTAGATAGCTATCGGCCCCTCACGGTCAGCTATCACGAGTTCTTTGCCGGATAACTCCACGGGCTTTTTCATGCCTATGCCCAAGAAGAGCTCGCCCGGCTTGGCGAACCTCAGCTCGGCAGCCTGGCCCGCTATGGTGTCTAGGTCGAAGGCGGCCAGGGGGATACCCGACCTAACTGAGGCCAGGTTGTAAGCGTCCACGAAGTTGCTGATGGCGGGGAATGGCTTGCCAGCTAGGATGCGCCTCACGAGCGCCTCGGCGGAAGGCCTCTCCTTTGTGGGGTCAATCCCGAGGCGCCAGAAGAAATCTCTGTAGGCCCTGAACAAAGGCACGTCTTTCAAGGTCGGGAGCTCGTACTTAGCACGTATCTCCCGCGTGACCTCGTCCACTAAAGCCTGGAGGTCGGGGGGTCTGGTCTTCTCCACGCGGACGCCCGAGACCTCTACTAAAGCCAGCTTCAACGTGGGGAACAGGGCCCTTACCTCGTCCCTGACCACTATCATGGCTCCCGCCAAGGCTTAATTGTGCCCCCCGGGGCTTATAGGCCGTGGTGGACATGGAGGCCCCCAGTTGGCAAGACGTCTATGGGCTCCTGAGGCTGTTAGAGTGGGCCGCGACCAGGGTGGGCTTTGTGGTCCGCGAGGCTGGCCTGGTCAGGGGCGTGCCCAGCCTCCTCGTGGAGCCGCCCAAGGACCAGAAGAAGGCCTTTGAAGAGCTCATCGCCTTGCTCAAGCCCCACAACGTCCTGCCCGTGTTGAGGCGAGGACCCTCGGGGCTGGTGCTGAGGGCCGTGTCCTTCAGGCCTGGGAAGGAGAGGACGCCCTTAGTGCCCTTAATCCTCTTCGTGGCCACCTTCGGCAGTATCTTCGCGGCTGGCTGGTTTCTCTCGCTCCGCTGGCCCGAGGGGCCGTTCCTCGGCGCCCTGATGTTCACGGGGGCCATGATGGCTGTCTTAGCCACGCACGAGATGGGGCACTGGATAGCGGCCCGCCTGCACGGCGTGAGCGTGACGCCGCCCTACTTCATACCGGCGCCCCCGCCTATCAGCTTCCTCGGCACCTTCGGCGCCTTCATCCAACAGAAGACGCCAGCTCCCAACAAGGACGCGCTCTTCGACATAGGAGTGGCGGGCCCCCTGGCCGGCTTCGTGGCGGCCATAGCCATCACGCTCGTGGGCCTGCCCTACTCGCGCGTGGTGGTAGGGCCCGTGGAGGGCATCCCGCTGCCCTACATCCTGGCCTACGCTATCATGATCCGGCTGGTGCTGTCCCCCCTGCCAGAAGGGGCCGTGGTGCTGCTCCACCCCGTGGCCTTCGCCGGCTGGGTAGGCATGCTCGTCACCATGTTGAACCTCATACCGGCGGGCTCGTTAGACGGCGGGCACATAGCTAGGTGTGTCTTGAAGGCCAGGGAGCACATGTTCTTAGGGCTGTTAGGCGCCCTACTCGTCATGGCCGTGGGCTTCCTCTACGGCGGCTGGTACCTGCCAATGGCCATCCTCGCCCTCCTCATGGCCTTCTTTTATAGGCACCCAGGCCCCCTGGACGACGAGTCCAGCTTATCGCCGGTCAGGAAAGCCGCCCTAGTGCTACCTGCCGCGATCTTCTTGCTCTGCATAGCGCCTATACCGCTCCCGAGGTGAGCGGGAAACTTATATTTGGCCGCGGGCGTAGGGAGCGGCGGTGTCGCCGGTGAGAGGTGACCGGAAAATTACGTCAGAGGCCATCTGCCTCTGAAGCCGATTGGACTAGCCTAGATTATAAGCCCATGGAGTTTGAAGAAGAAGTAAGGCGCTTCTGGGAGGAAAACAGGATAAGGGAAAAGTTGGAGGCCCTCAGGGCCAAGGAACATGTGGGCTTAGCGGGCTTCGTCGAGGGGCCGCCGACGCTCAATGGCGTGCCCCACGTGGGGCACGCGCGGGGCCGGACCATGAAGGACCTATACTACCG
>CAZWYW010000066.1:0-3088 GCA_964638535.1 uncultured Candidatus Bathyarchaeia archaeon
GCCACTGGCCAGACGGCCGCCCGGGTTCAAATCCCGGCCCCGGCGCCAAAGAAAAAAGCCCATCCTGTTGGCCTGTCTCGTCAAATATGCTCAGGGAATGGTTAAATAAGCTCTTAGCGGTTAGTTGAGCCGAGGCGATGGGGCGTGGAGATGTTGAGCGTGAAGGTGCCCGCCGATGTCGCCCGCATAGTCAGGGCTAAGGACCTTTCCAAAGCTGTTCGTGAGCTAATAGCATTAGAGCTCTATCGTGAGGGCCTCATATCGCTTGGCAAGGCAGCCGAGATAGCTGGCCTGTCATTGTGGGAGATGATGGAGCTCATGGCCCGTAAGGGCGTGCCAATCCGCTATGGCCCCGAGGATTTAGAAGAAGACCTGAAGACCTTAAAGGAGGCCTCTGGGTGATCGTAGTATCTAATAGCAGCCCGTTAATAGCATTAGCAAAAGTGGGCCTCCTCAACCTGCTGAAAGAATTGTTCGGGGAAATACGAATCCCGAGGGCCGTATGGGTGGAGGTCGTCAAGCACGGCAGGGGGAAGCCAGGCTCAGAGGAGGTGGCTAAAGCAGGGTGGATCAAAGTGCATGATGTATCGGATAGGCTAGCTGTTGAAATACTTAGGAGAGAGATGGGGCCTGGAGAAGCTGAAACTATAGTATTAGCCAAGGAGTTAGGAGCTGATCTAATACTCATAGATGACGAGAAGCCCAGAGAGGTAGCACGTCAGCTCGGCCTTAAGATAGCTGGCACCGTAGCCATCCTGGTCAGGGCGTGGAGGAAAGGCCTCTTAGTCAGGAGCCCAGTTGATGTGGCGTTGGAGATGAGGGCTAAAGGCGTATGGATAAGCGATGAGCTACTACAAAAACTACGATTCTTGATCTAAGGGGTCCCCGTAGCTAATGGGTTTCTAGCACCTCTCTTAACCGAATCCTCTAAACACCGGCACCGTTCTGCCAGTATTTTAGACTGGCAGAATACACGGTCAAGGTGCGCGGGAAGGAGAGGCCTAGGTCCGATGACGGGTCCTGAACGCGGTCGCCAGCCTATTCTCTTCTTCCTCTATGATCTTAGCCGTGCTCTTGACCAGCGCATCGAGCTTCCTCGATGTCTCGGCATCGAAGTATATCTCGCCGCACTGCTCGCACTCGAAGGCCGGGACGTCTCTCACGATGACGCCCAGGGGCGAGTAGTAGGTGGTCCGGGTCTTCCTTAGCCTCCCCCCGCAGAAGTAGCACCTCAACGACGTGCTCTTCTCAAGTTCTTCACCCGAGGCCCGGTAGGCGAGCTCTACCTCGATCTTGGCCCTCACCTTCACGAGCATCTCCTCATTGTCCTGAAATCGGGCTCCCACTCTATTAAGCTCGGCTCGTAGACGGTTGCGATGATTAATCCCTCATCCCACAGGAGACGGGCGTGTTCGCCTCGCGCTCTCACGCCATCAAGGTGGCCCTCCTGTGGCTGAAGAAATACATGGATGTGCGGGCGAGATAGGCATTTAAGGGAGCGGCGCGCAGGTGAGATGGTGTCCAGAGTGGGCGATATCAAGGAACTCCTAGTAGAGCTCCTCGGAGGCGAGGAGGAAGCCGAGAGGGAAGCCTGGCGCCTGATGCTCCTTATCTACGGCTCCCTGCTCAGGAAAGCGGAATTCCTGCTCTCCCTGCTCTCCGGCATGCCCTCTGAGAAGGACATAACCGCCCTCAAGGACCCAGAGGCCATAATACGCGAACTCAAGAAGACGCGCCAGGAGCTGTGGGAGGAGAAGTATCGGAATTGGTTCGAGTAGTGCTAGACAGCAATGAATATGTGTTCTACATCATGGGCTTAAGCGATGTGGTAGAGCTCATCCTGAACGCTGGGGCTGAGGTATGCGTCCACACAGCCGTCATAGAGGAAGTGTGGAGGAACCTGATGGCGCCAACACATAAGACGGCCTTCCTGAGCATCTTGTTATCGCCGGGCGTTAGGATATACACCGACAAGCTGCCGAGAGCGCTCCGGGAGAAATATGCCAGGTTAGGGCTGAGAGGGGGCGATATCCTGATAGCCGCTTTCACGGAGTTCTGCCATGCCGATATCTTGGTTACGGAAGATACAAACTTCGGGGTCCTCAAGGGGCGGCCGATGTCCCATTCGAGGTATTGTCCTATCGGCAGTTCAGGAGCAAGGGCTTGTAGGCAGCGTGGATAGCCAGATTGAGTGCCGCCCTCGGCGCCAGCCTCGGCTTCTTTTTAAGACTGTGAGGAAGCCAGCGGCTTCCTTTGCTATCGATGAGGCGTCTCCGCCTCTCGCCGCCCTCAGGCCACGCGCTTCCCCCTGTCCTCCGGCCTGAGGGAGTATATCTCCTCGACCTTTATCGTTACTACGGTCATGTGCTCCGGCACGCCCCGCCCGTCCGGGTGGTGCGCCCTTATGTAACGGGCCACGACCTCCTCGTAGACCGGGTCCCCTGGCCCGTGAATACGCGCGGTCCCCTTCACCTGGTAGCCTTCCACGGCCCGGGTGTCCCAGATGGCCACGGCCACCTGGGGCCTGGCCCTTATATTGTCGAGCGTCCGGGCGGAGTAGATGTCCACGTAGGCGAGCGTCTCCTCGTCTAGGTAGGTGAAGCCCTTGGGGCTCACGTTCGGCCTGCCATCTGGCCCCACGGTGGCCAGGGCGGCTATATGCACCCGCTTGACCATGTCCAGGAGCTCCTTGGGCATCCTGACCAAGCCCTCGCCCTCCCGCGGGGCATGGGCCGCGATGCTTATTAAGCGGCCTCCCTCACGGGCACCCTCCTGGCCCCGGCTAAGGCAGCCTCCACCAGGGCCTCCACGTCCAAGGCTGCCTCTGCCTCCTCAACCGCCTCCGGCCTAGTAGCTGTGGTGGGCCTCCTGGGCGCGGCCCTGCAGCCCCCATCCGGCCTGGCCGAGACCTCGTAGGTGCCTATGCGCATGGCCAGCCTTACGGTCTCGTCCTTGTCGTAGCAGAGGAGGGGCCTGAGCACTAGGAGGCGCGTGAGGGCGCTGTCTATGGCCCTCATGTTCTTGAGCGTCTGGCTGGCCTGCTCCCCTATGGCATCGCCCGTTACGATGGCGTCCGCCCCCTCGGCCT
>CAZWYW010000067.1:0-1327 GCA_964638535.1 uncultured Candidatus Bathyarchaeia archaeon
GCACGTCTATTCCTGTCGCCCTTAGGAGGGCCCACGCTATTAGGTAGAACATTGGCGTCCCTCTGAGCAGGCTGGGTAGTGGCCGCTCGTGGATATGCGGCACTTTGTAGGAATATATGGCTACATCGTAGCCGATGGGATAGTTGGGCGACAACAGCTCAGGTATAAGCCTGATGAAGAAGGCCGTGGCGAAGACGAGGACACCGTAGTGAACGCCCCTTGTGCTCGGCCTGAACCTCATCGCACTGACCACACGCTCCGCGACTCATATAAATCTCACGAGAGGCGGCGAGCCGCTCTTACGGGCGTGGGCTAGAGCCCGTATGCCTTATAGCATGTCCTGCAGGCGCTAGGCAGAGGGCAGTTCTTCAAGCGCTCATATACCTCTCCGGGCGCCGTTGGCTCCAAGAACAGCGACTCCTGCACGGCTAGTAGACGCTTGGCGAACATTCGCCTGAAGGAGGCGTAGTCTTCGCCTTCCCAGATATCCATTAGATCGCCATTCCTTAGGCTTCCGAAGCTCACCCGCTCTACCTCAAGGGCCTTCCCACAGAAGACCCTCGGTATAGATCCCTTGAGCATCATGTTCAAGTAGACACATGGCCCGACCTGCCCGTCAGCTGTGATGAAGACATTGTGTAGCGGGTCCTCGTCACAGACTGCGACTTCTTCCATGGTGAGCGGGTAGGCCCTGAATTTCAGGCCGAGTTCCCCGGCCCTAGCTCTGGCTTCCTCCACGAGATTAGCGTAGCAGGCACCATGCCCCTCCGGCTGACCGCAGGAGAATACACGCATCCGGTCCTGGGCGGGCGTGGGGGCGTAGGTCATGTTCGTGGCCACCAGCTCGTCCACGCCTAGCTCATGAGCCAGGTCAATGGCTGCTGGCAGCTCGCTTATGTTCTGCTCCAACATGAGGTAGAGGACTACTATCCTGGGCTCGTCCGTCCTGAGGCGCTTCTTCAAGGCCACCAGGGCTTTGATGTTATCGATTATCTGTCCTAGGTCCGAGCCCACCCTCACGCTCCCGTGCGTCTCCTGGGTGGCACCAGCTATCGAGATGCTCACGAGGTCTAAGCCAGCTTCCACTAGCTCCTGGGCCCTCTTTCGATCGAGCAATACGCCGTTGGTGGTGAATCCAGCCTCTGCACCAGAGGTCCTTATGCGCCTCACGAGCTCGGGCAGGCCGGTATATAATAAGGGCTCGCCCCAGCCTGAGAGATATATCAAGTTGGCCGAATCGGCTTCCTCCAACACGACCTTGAGGACCTCAGGCCTCATGTCCATGGAGATCCACCGGTCGGCCAACAGATGGTTGGGACACATGATG
>CAZWYW010000067.1:1337-3014 GCA_964638535.1 uncultured Candidatus Bathyarchaeia archaeon
CCTCAGGAAGCACCTTGACGTTTTCTCAACTTGGACGCAGTTGAAGACACGCCTCCTACGCTCGGCTGGACGCCCTAGAGGCAAAAACAAGGCTGACCACGCCCCCGAGCTCAGACGGGCGGCGGGAAGAACAGGCCGCCGAAGAGGACGTAGGCAATGGCGAGCGTCAGCGTTATGTTGAATACCTGTGCCATTACGAAGACTAGCAGGGGCTTCCCTCCCCCGACCTTGACGAGTTCCTTGAACTTCGTGTCCAGGCCTATGCAAACGAAGGCCATGGCGAAGAACCACTTCCTGAAGGCCTTGCTCACGGCCAACACCGATTTGACCGTGGCTTCCCCGAGCGTCGGCATGAGGATGAAGGAGAACACCACGGAAGCTATTATGAAGCCCACGACGAACTTCGGCATCCTATACCATATCTCTAGCGGGCTGGGCTTCTCGCCTGGCTTGCGCTCGACCTTCAGGACCCAGTAGACGGCCAGTATGAAGGCTGCCACGCCTATGAGTGTGTTCTGGGCCATCTTGACTATGGCTGCTACCGTCATAGCCTTCTCGCTGTAGAGGGCGCCAGCTGCCACGACGGCTGGCGTGGTGTCTATGGTCCCGCCTATCCAGGCTCCAGCAACGGCATCTGGCATCCCTATGGCCTTGGCTATGAAGGGCTCGCCGATGAGCATGGGTATGGCTATTAGGAGGACGAGCGAGACCACGTAGCTGACCTCCTTCGGCTTGGCCTTTATGGCGCCGCCGGTGGCTATAGACGCCGAGACGCCGCATATGGAGACGCCCGAGGCCAGGACGCTGGCCAGGGAGCGTTCTATGCCTACCTTGAGGGCCAGGAAGTAGCAGAAGAACCAGACGGTCCCAACCACTATGAGGGCCTGTGCTATGCCGAAGACGCCAGCCTTTATTATCGTCTGGAACAGTATCTCGGCCCCGAGCAAGACGAGCCCTATCTTGATGTAGAGCTCCGCCCTCACGGCCGGCTTTAGCCACTCTGGGACGCCTACCGTGTTGCTTATCAAGAGGCCCAGGAGGAGGGCCCAAAGGACGTATTCTAGGCCGAGGTAGTGGATGGTGTGCTGGCTGGCCAGTATCATGCCCACGAAGGCCAGGGCGAAGACGACCAGGAAGCCAGCCCAGTAAGTCCTGAGGTCCTCCTTCTTCATGAAGAATATAGCGAGGCCCGTTAGGCCCAGCAGGCCGAGGGCGAGGACGAGGAAGAACGGCAGGTCAGCAAGTGCCACGGCCGAGCCGATGTTGCTAGTCCACTTGCTCACCGTCGGCAGCCAGCTGATGGCCCTTGAGGCCGTCAGGCCCAGTAGCGTGAAGCCTAGCCACACGGCCCACCAGTCTTCCTTACGCCAGAGCGAGGACCAGTCTATTTCCGCACCCATGGTATCACTTCACCACTACTAAGTAGTGGTGGATATAAAGTTTTCGGCAGAGTGGCCTATGGGCCATGAGTAGCTGGCCCGACTCTATAGTAGCCATCAGCCAGAGAAGCATGGTTCTGAAGAAGTCGATATGCGACTGACTACGAGATAAGGGACTCAGGCGTGAGCAGATCTTGCCTTCTCCCACAGAAGCTTGAACAAGAGGGCTAAGCCGTTCACTAGGTTATAATGGGTCGTTATGGCTGCCTCCCTGAGGAACAAGGGTATTCCCGGCTCC
>CAZWYW010000068.1:0-2995 GCA_964638535.1 uncultured Candidatus Bathyarchaeia archaeon
GCTGCAGTACATGAAGTAAGGTAGGTCGTCATCGTAAGCGCTGATAGCCGTAAAGGCCCAGCCCTCTGTGTAGATGTTCCAGTCGTCAATACCGCCGTACACGTAGAGGGCAGCTTCAGTGCCAGTACACTCACGCCTGATAACCGTGAAGCCCAGCTTCTCAAGCTCAGTAGCCACGTAATGGCCAAGAGCATTCCTAGTGGCCGGGGTCTTCCTTATCCAGAACTTGATGACTATGGTGTTGTTCTCAGGGTCATACCACTTGCCAGCCCTGTAAGTGCAGCCGGCCTTGGTCAGGGCCTCGTAGATCATCTCCCAGGCCTTCTCGCGGTTGTAGGCGTACTCGGCCTCGAGGGCCTTCATGTAACCGTACAGCCTGTTGTAGTCTGGCCTCACAGGAGGCCAGATCGTGTAGTGGGGCACGCCGTAACCACCGAAGATCTCCTTAACTATGTAGTCCCTATCCAAGTAGAGGTTAAGAGCCTCCCTGACCTCCCTTATGCTGAAGGGGTTGAACCTCTCAACGAGGCCCACGCCGGGTATATCGATCTTGATCCTGGGCAGCGGGTTCAGGAAGAGGTCGAAGCAACCAGAGTAGGCCTTAATGTACTCAACGTTGGGCAACTCTTCAGCCCTCTTAATGCCCTCTAAGGTACCTATATCCCATAGCCAGATGTGCCTCTCGCCCTTGTTTAGCTTCTCTAACATGGCAGCCTCGTCATTCTCCTCGTAGAACTCCACGGCATCTAGCCAGGGGCCATAAGGCACCTCCTGGGCTGCCTTAGGGGCAGCCGTGCAAGCCCTGGCTATCGGGGCCGTGGGTACCGTCAGCATCAATACGACAGCAGCTATCACCGCGGCTAACACTACCTTCTTGGCTTGCATCGAACTCCCCAATGGAAGGGCGGAAGGCCACTACTTATAAAACTTTTGCGAAAGCGGCTAGGCTAAACTTTTTAACGAGACCAAAGCGCGTAAGCTAGTGAGGAGGAATGAGAGATTGGTCCCGCCTTACGTCAAGTACCTGGCCAAAAGGGCGGTGATCCTCGGCGTTACGCTGGTGGTGGCCGTCTATCTCACCATCGTCATAGCGAACATGGGGGGCTACATAGATATCATCATGAAGAACCAGATAACGTTCCAAGTCAGGCAGGAGCTGATGAGGAACCCTGAGTTCCAACGCCTTATGCATGAGGACCCCGAGAGGGCAGAGGCATACCTGAATACCATGATAGAGGCGGCTATCAAGGCTCACGGCCTAGATAAACCCTTCATAGAGAGGTCCATGATATATCTACGTGATGCCTTAACACTTAGCTTAGGCAGATCCATGTTCCTGAGGAGTAGGGAAGGGTCTAGGCTGGTGAAGAATATCATACTGGAGCGCTTGCCCAGGACGGTGTTGCTCTTCACTACCGGCACCGTCGTGTCCGCCGCCATAGGCATCTACATCGGACTGCACATGGGCAGGAAGGCGCTCTCGAAGTTCGACCGTGGCGTCTCCATGTTCGCCATCGTGGCCCAATCCATCCCGCCCTGGTACTTCGGCATCCTAGCTCTGCTGATCTTTGCCTACAGGCTGGGCTGGTTCCCGACGGGTGGCTTCGTGAGCGCCTGGGTAGGCGTGCCGTGGCCTCAGAGGATATTGGATATCCTCTGGCACCTGACTCTGCCCCTCGCGTGCTGGACGCTCTCTTCCTTCGGCTCATGGGCTTACCTGACGAGGAACATGGTCATCCACATCCTGGGTGAGGACTTCGTCATGGCCGCCAGGGCTAAGGGCGTCCCGAGGAACACGCTGCTCAGGCGTTACGTGCTCAGGCCTGCCGCGCCGCCCATAGTGACCATGATAGCCCTCTCGCTCATAGCCTCCTGGACAGGCGCTATCATCACGGAGACCGTGTTCCAGTGGAGGGGGCTGGGCATGCTCTACTGGGAGGCCATGGGCGGTGAGCAGATCGATGCACCCGTGGTGATAGGCTTGACGGTCGTCTACGCCTACCTGCTCGTCATCACGGTCTTCATACTGGACATCATCTACGGCCTGCTCGATCCGCGCGTGAAGGCGGGAGGTGGGGCTTAAAAATGAGCGCACCACCGATAGGCGCTAAAGCGGCCTTCAAGGAAGTGATCGGAACGGCGAGCGGGAAGGCGGCCTTCGTCCTTCTATCCATAATAGTGCTGATGGCCATCGTGGTGCCTATCTACGCGCCCTACAACGTGCTGAAGGCCTGGCACGACAAGACTGAGGCCGGCCCCTGGGCTGATTACCCGAAGTGTGCGGCCCCTGTGTGGGCTGAGTGGTTCGTGGGCAAGAAACTGCCCAGGACCATAATACTAGAGGATAAGGATTTCCATAAGGCATATGCTAACATAGAAGTCCCGGGCTTCCCGCCCATAAAGCAGATCGTGTTGCTGGGCTACTTCGACTACTACTACGATGAGTTCCCGAACTACCTGAACGCCTTCAAGCTGAAGATCGAGGTCATCAGCAACCAGACCGTCTGGCTCAAGGTCAGGTTGGTTAAGCCGGACGGCGATGTCATAAACCTCACGGATACCACGGTGCTGCCGCAGAGGCCCCTGGTGCGCATCTACGACACGGACGAGGCAGTCAAGCAGGTCTCGGAGGCCTACGTGAAGCTGCTGGCCGCCAGGAACGACTGGAACCTGACGGAGACGGGCTTCATCAACGCGCCCTATGTGATATTCTTCGCCAAGAAGGGGCCGTCCATGCTGAACCCGAAGACAGCTGAAGTGCTAAAGGGCACTTACGCCATCGAGATAGAGGCGAAGGTGTTCGGTGACCCGAACGCTGACGTCAAGGCCAAGTTCGTGCTCTACGGGCGCGTGCACGGCCTGGCGGGCACCGACATCTGGCGCAGGGATCTACTAATAGGGCTGCTCTGGGGCGCCCCCGTGGCTCTGGCCTTCGGCATCATCGCTTCCGTGGTGGTCTCCCTCATCCAGACCTTCCTGGGCGTGATCAGCGGCT
>CAZWYW010000069.1:0-2913 GCA_964638535.1 uncultured Candidatus Bathyarchaeia archaeon
TACGTATGCGGATATTCCGCGGTCCGTAACACCCGCGGGAACCATTCTTATTGAAGATAAGGTATCAGGCCCACATGAAGAGCAGTCGCCTCGGCAATCACAGGCCAGCCTCGACCAAGCTCACGAGGTCGTGGAAGTCATTGCCTGCTGCGACATAGACTTGGAGCTTCCCGGCGGCGTGCACATCAGAGCCTACAAGGGCGAGCACCTCACCCTCTACCGGTGGATAGCCGACGAGCTCCTCAGGCGGCGTTGGGTAGTCTTAGCATCCGAGGCTTACGAGGAGGCCTGGAGAACCACCATCGGCAAGCTACTGCCGGAGGCTGTTGACTGGGTGCGCTGGCTCCTCTCGGGACGGACAGACAACGCGCTGGACGTGGCCACGCCCGACTACGTGGCCGGCTTCCTGGCCAGGAAGCTCCGCATATCGGACAAGCTAGCCCGGGCCCTGATAGAACACATGGTCGAGCGGGGCGACCTCATCTTGGACGAAACGGGCCTCCTCAGACTGAGGCCCTAGTGGCCGGGAGGAAGGGCCCATGTCTCTCGCCGCGGCCGCCATCAGGATCTTGCACCGCCTCTTCCCGGACATCTTCCGGCCCGAGGAGCCAACGGTATGGCGCTTTGCTTACGGCTGGCGTACACCCGAGGGCAAGAAGGAGCTCAGGCAGTTTAAGGTGGCCATTCACCCTGAGTTCGGCTGCGCCGCTGAATGGCCGGACCCCGAGAAGCCCCTACGATACGGGCCGGTCGAGAGCTTCCTCTACGAGTTCCTGCGCTCGGCAGTCGGCTCCGGCCGGTACGTCAACCTGCACCCGGCCAGGCCTCGAGCCATCAGGCGCCTCTTCTTCGATATAGAAGCCGAGGACCTCCGGACGTCCTGGCGCCTCACGCAGAAGCTGAGGACAAAGCTCAGGGGGATGGGCTGCGAGCCTTACGTACAGTACACGGGCGGCCGCGGCTTCCACGTCATAGCTCCCCTGGCGGAGCCGGTAGGCGCTGGCGTAATGGAGGATACGCTGTCCGGCCTCTACCGGGCCCTCGTGGCCCAGATCGCTACCATAAACGGCTCCACACTACACGACCCCCAGGCCGCCGACATCGTCAGGTGCGTGAGGATCCCCTACACGCCCCATGAGCTGACCGGGCGCCTATGCATCCCCGTCAGGCCGGGTGAGAGGCTCCCGTCCGTACTGAGGCGCAGCGAGGAGCCCGCTGTTGTAGAGGTCGAGGTCACCCCGCTAGAACTCGGTGAGAAGAGGCTCAGGCAGGCATGCCGGGCACTCACGGAGGGCCGGCCAGCAGACGTGAAGAGGCTGTGGCGCCTCATCACGAGGCCAGCCATGAGGCGGGCGAGGAGAAAGAGGAAGAAGGCTAACGGCTGGCCGCCGTGCGTTGAGCACGTCATAGCTCGCCTCAGAGCCGGAGAGAACCTAGAGCACTCCGAGCGCTTCTTCCTGACCAGCTTCCTGGTTCATGCTGGCTGGCCTCTGGAGCGCATAATGGACCTGTTCAGGACATCACCTGACTTCAGGGAGGAGAGGACGCGCTACCAGGTGCGCCACATAGCTGGCCTGGAGGGCTCGAGGAAGCGGTATCACGTGCCGAGCTGCCGCTGGCTGCGTCAGCACGGCATCTGCCCCGGCCCGTGCGGCCGCAGAAGCCCTACCGGGAGGTAACGGGCCCTATGACGTGCTCTGAGAACCCGATCGCCACCATTGTCCGTGAGCTTCTTGATCGGGCGCTTAAAGAGCCTGATGATCTTCGCGCGATAAGTTACTTCTTGGCCGTGAGGGCCCTTCTTAGCTTATCCAAGTATGCCGCATACTGCGGATACTGCTCATCTGCTAAGAGTTCTAATTCTGCATAATGCTCGGGGTCCACGCCCCCGGGCTTCCGCCCATTAAGCCACATGGCCACGTCTCTCTCCACACCGTGAAGCCGCATCATATTATACGCGAACTTCCGCACGTACTTAGGCCGCAGGGGGAGCGTCACGATCCTACCGTCGGGCCGCTCATACGTGCCCATCTTGTGCTTCTTGAACCAGTTTCTAACGCCTGAGAGCGTTATTCGCTCGCCCCGCTCATATAGCTCTAGGAACTGCTCGGCCGTCCAAGGCGTGAGGTAAGCAAGCCACGCGTGTTTAGTCCGACGCTCAACGCCGAGCCGGTACTTGAAGAAGCGGCCGCAGTCCTCCAGCCGCTCGGGCCTGAATCGCTCAAACATCTCGCGGGCAAGGTGAACGGGCCGAGCGCCGCTGTCCAGGACCGCGTGCCAGAAGACAGCATACTTCGTGTGCGCCCGCTCCATCATCTCCATGCTCCTGATGACGAGCGGCTCGGGCGGCGTCCACCTGTCGGCCTCGGTCTGAGTACCGGGGATAGCGTCTCTCAGCTGGGCGATGAAAGTTTTGGGAAAGCCTAGGACGCGCTCGTAGAAGTTTAGCAGATTGCGAAAGGCCCGATCTAAGTGGCAGCGCACGGTCTTGGGGCAGGCCATGAACATGTCGAAGACTTCCTCGGGCGTGGTGATGCCCCCGGGCGGCATGAAGCGGTTCAGATACGAGCAGCACTTCTTGATGTGCTCTTCCCCGGCCGGCCGCTTCTTGCTCTTGAGAAAATGCACATACTTGGCCCGTATTTCAGGGGACCACACGACTCTCAAGCCCATGAGGTTAGGAGACCCGGCTATGACCTCCTCCTCAATCAGTCTTAATTGCTCCCTGGTCTCGGCAGCCCACCTAGCTAGCAGGAGAACGCCCTCCTCGCCGGAGGATAGGGCACGTGCGAGCTCTTGTATAGCTCGCGCCAGCTCGCGGTCTCTAGGGCTTTCTGGCATGATCTCATGCCCCTTCCGGCCAAAAGGTGGAGCCCCGGCCGGGATTTGAACCCGGGACCCCTGCCTTACCAG
>CAZWYW010000070.1:0-2890 GCA_964638535.1 uncultured Candidatus Bathyarchaeia archaeon
CGAGCACTATGCGGTGTATGTCATACCTCAGCACCTAAGTCGCCCTCGCCCTCCTCGATCGCGGGTGTGGAATTTAGCTTTTCGTCTTCTGGAGACCTCTCGCCCATTTTTCCAGCACCTTGATGGCCTCCTCGTTCTTCCCCTCAGCAATGAGTATGAGCGCCCTAGCTAAGTCCCGTGTCCATGGGCTGGCCATGCTCCTCAGGGCGGACTCCGTTGGCACTGCGAACTTGCGGTAATCATACCAGCCTATGACTACGGCGGTTGGTATGTAGAGTAGGGCGAATATAACGGCGAAGTATGTCATGTGTGTGAACAGGTCCTTAAGGAAGGCCACGTTCTTTATCACCAGGTTATACTGGATGACCACGAAGTTGGCGAAGGATATCAGGAATGCTAGGTAGATGCTGTGGCCGCGCCTGAAGTAGGTCCAATACCGCGATAGCCTTTGCTTCAGCTTCATTTCCGGCCCCTCAGAACGACTATCGCTCTAGACTTTTAAATAGTCTTAGACGGGATAGGGTGGTGGAGCCCGTGGGCCAGGGCTTATTAGAACACCTGAAGAGCATGCTTCACGATAGGCTACTGATAAAGTCAACTAAGCGCTACCTGGCTGGCGTATCAAGCTCCTATGAGCTTAAGCTCCAGAAGCTGCTCATTTACGATTTCTTCTCCAGAGAAGGGCTGCGGGTGCTGCTCATCTTAGATGCCTGCCGCTTAGACTACTTCATGCACCATGCCGATCTCTTCGAGGGAATAGGGCATCACGTGCTTTTTCCTGCCCTATCGTGCGGATCATGCACGAAGGAATGATTTATTAAGACGTTTACCGATCCTCTTCGCGATGTGATTTATATATCGGCAACCCCCTACGCTTTCAAAGCGCGAGACAGGTTTGCCAGGGTGGTCAAGCTTTGGGAACACGGCTGGGACAAAGAGCTAGAGACCGTGAGAGCTGGTCGTGTGAGCGAGGCCGTGAGAATAGCCATTAAGCGTGGCGCCCGGAAGTTAATAGCCCACTATATACAGCCGCACGCTCCCTTCGTGAGGCGAGTGTTTAG
The DNA here is from genome assembly GCA_964638535.1 of uncultured Candidatus Bathyarchaeia archaeon. GTDB lineage: Archaea > Thermoproteota > Bathyarchaeia > EX4484-135 > EX4484-135 > EX4484-135. Next base: position 1,062 of record CAZWYW010000070.1, read on the forward strand.
GGCGTTGGGAACCCCTGCTTTTCTTTAGGAAGAGGATCTGGATGTGGACTCCCTGGCTGCTCGGTATCTACAGGTTGGTTGGACATCCATGCCACACGAGACATCCAGAGCTCGTCGTGGTCCCTTGGATGACGATATCGACTAGATCTTTTTAGCCCTAGTGGCCAGGCTGGGCGGGGCGATGGAGAAGGGCGTGGCGAGTACGTGCGGGCCATCCAGGCGCGTCCACTGCTGGCGGGTGGCGGGTCAGGCGGTGGTGTCCGTGGTCTCGGGCCACGGCATGAGGCGCGCTGGCCGGAGGACGCCACCTGGAGGGATTAAACATATAAGCCCCTATCAAGGCATGCATGAGGACGAAGCCCTATGAAGCGCGCGAGAACGAGATACTTCAAGGTGCACAACCTCTTATCCATAGAGGTGAGGGCGAGCAGGGCGGAGGTGCCACGGGCTTTTGAGGTAAATGCTCTTCGGGAGCCAAGCTTCAGGGTGTTGGAGGGGAATTTTGATGTCAATAAGGGACCCTTGAGGCCGTTGGGCCTTAGGCTCTTCGTGGGCGATAGGGTGCTGCTCCACAGGTGCTTATCGTATGGGGACCTGAGGCTGCTGCTGATCGACCTGCTGGGCTCAGAGGGGCCTACTACCGTGGCCTTCACGCCACAGTACAGGCTTTTCAGGGAGAAGCTCATGGGCACCTCCGTATGGCACTTCGTGAAGCTGGCCATTATGGCCCGCCTCCTGGCCTCAAGGGGAATGACCATTGTTCACGCCTCTGGCGTTGGGAAGGGAGGGGAAATATACCTTTTCACGGCCTGGAGCGATGTAGGCAAGACTAGGACAGCAGTAGAGCTTATCAGAGCTCATGATGAGCTTGGCTGGGTGTCAAATGACATAGCCATCCTCGGCCCCAGAGGGCGGGTTCTTGCTTGGCCAGGCCTCCCTGGAGAGGCTGTAAAGCCTTTAGAGAAGGTGCCGTTCTTGAGGAGCCTGGCGGTGCGAAGGAGGCCTCTTCTCTCGCCGAACACGAGGATAACGATGCAGGGGAAGCTCTCGTGCTTATTCGTGCTTGAGCAAGGCCCCTATGGTGTCGAGGAGCTTAGGCCAGAAGAGGCCTTCAGGAAGCTCTTCTTATGCACGAACATGGCCTTTGACTTCTCATCAAACCTGCTTTTAATGGCCTACTCCTACGCTAATCCCGAGCTAGACCTCCTGGCCCTTAGGGAGCGGCATTTAGAACTCCTACGCGAGGCGGCGGAGGAAGCCTGTTGTGTTGAGCTCAAGGCTAGGAGGCCAAGCGATTTCGCAAGGATGGCGCGGGAATTCGTATCCTGACGTGGGGGCGTGGCCATGATCATGTCTTATTTAAGCTAGCCTTTGTGAGGGCGTGATGGCCATGAGGGTGGCCGTGATCCACCACAGCCTGAACTCCTGTGGGGGCGGGGAGCGTCTCTGCCTGAGCGTGATAGAGGCCCTCCAGGCCAGGAGGCATGAGGTCGTCCTGGCCACCACGGAGCGCACAGATTGGGACCTGGTGGAGCGCGCCTTCCACAAACGCGTCCAGCCGGACGAGGAAGTATCGCTCCTTCCCATCAAGCTCGGGGCCTTCGGCATTTACCAGAGGCAGTGGACTTCCCTCTGGGCCTACAGGCTCAGGAAGCGCTGCCAGCTTGTGATAAACACACACGGCGACGTGCTGCCGGTCCCGTGCGATGTGACCTACATGCACTACCCTGTCTTCGCGCTCCTGGAAGAAAAGCCCGAGGTGTACGTGAAATATAGGAGCTCCCTCTTCTGGCGCTTCTACTTCGCGCCCTACCAGCTGACACAGGCCA
>CAZWYW010000071.1:0-2854 GCA_964638535.1 uncultured Candidatus Bathyarchaeia archaeon
TGACGATGGCTACTGGCTCAATATCACGGAATTTGCTTACGATTTTATCTACGAGGTGAGAAACAGGCCTTAGCATGTGGCCTCACTTTGGCCTCATCAATAGGTTGTTCTTCTGGCTATGCTCTGATAGGCGTCTGTACGAACTACCAAGCCTACATTTTCTCCCGATAGGAGCCACTAATCCTGAGTTGAGTTACCGGCTCGTTAAGTTCGCCGTGAAAAAAAAAGCCGTTGAAGCAGGGCATGATGCCCTAGTCTTGGCCATGGGTCATATGTCGGTAGCCATGGCCATAATGAAGGCGTGTGCTTTCATAGAGGCGCAGGTGAAGCCTGGACATGTTCACCTTATCATTGTGTAAATGTAAAAAGAGTTCCAGGGCATAATACTCCGAATATATTGGGAGTGATATATCAGCAGTAGTATCAGGCTTCTGACTTTTTAAAAATCTAAGTCATGGAAGTTAAAACTCAGAGTGCTCCTCTTTGGCTCTGAGATACATTGGGCTTTTGACCCGCAGAAATGTGAAACAGTAGAGCTTAAGCTAAAAGTCGCTAAAACGTCTGACTTCTTAAGCTAGGGAACGACATCCTAATTTAATCCCTAAGTGGCGTATGCTTTTTGTGGTAATTCATTACCCTATGGCTGTGAAGGTAGAGGTGGATCAGAGTATTAAGATAGAGCAGACTCATGCGGACACCCGTATTGGGGTAGTCAGAGGGCATCAGAAGCTTCTCGTGATAGTTGATGCTTACCTCTCTCACACGCTTTAAACATCTCTAAGATGTCCTGTGGTTTCCTCAAGGGGCGCATGTAGCGGTCTAAGTAGCTCACGCATTTCTTGATGTACTCTTCATCCTTACCGTTCTCTTTCATCCAATCTACGAACTTCACTTTTACATCATCGTTCCAGATGACGGTCAGACCCGTCTGGATAGAGCTTGAAGGCTCCGCTAAGGGAATGCCTGTAATGGCCTCTTTTGCCGCTCTGAGTGCTTCCGCATATTCTTGTAAGCTCATGCCCATTGCAGGAGCAAGGATTATGCTCTCTCCTAAAGGTATTATGTTGCTAGAGCTGCCCGAAGAGGAAGAGGTATGCGAAAGTGTTGGTGATTGAGGGCCTTGAGAGCCCGTGGGCCATACGGCCCGCGCGGGTTCGAAACCCGCCCCCGACGCCAGAGCATGGTGCTGCCTCTTTTATCCGCCCTCCCAGCCAGTAGGGCTGGGGCTGAGGGGACGAGCTTGCCTGCTGCTGTCGCGGGCTTGGAGATAGAGCTGATAGCCCACGCCACGGAGGACTTAGATAAGGTGCTCGCGGCCGCCAAGAACATCCTGCCGCCGGGCGCCGGGGAGCGCGTGAAGTTCAAGGTCAAGGAGTACAAGGGCCATTATGGTAATCCGATAAGGCTGTTAAAGGCGCGGGTCAGGGACCGGGAGCTGGCCCGGGCTATCTTCGAGCACATAATAGCTAGGCTGCCTGAGGGCGATAGGGAAGAGCTTCTCGGGGGTCTCAAGAGGCGGTTAAGTGGCGGAGCCCTCTACCTGAGGTTAGATAAACAGTGGGCCTCCTTAGGCCAGATAAGGTTGTGCGCGGCCGACCCCATCTGGGTGAGAGTGAGGTTCTCGAGTTCTAGGGCCGAGGACATAAGGGCTGCTTGCGAGGGGGCTGGCCAGGGGCCTTGAGCAGGCGCTTCGCGGACCTACGCTTAGCCTGTCGCTTCAGCTCGGAGGAAGAGTTGAGAGGCCTCTTGGAACGCGCCAGGGCCTTCGGCTTCCGGTTAGTGGCCGTGCCGCTCGGGTCTGACGTCGGGCGGGAAGAGCTAATCAGGCTCAAGGAGTTGGCCTCCGAGGTGGGCATAGATCTGGCGACCAGGGTGGACTTGGCGCCCGAGAACAGGCCCCAGCTCCTCTCGGCATTAAGGAAGCTGAGGCGAAGGTTCGAGCTCGTGGGCGTGTTCTGCCGGACCAAGGAGGTAGCCCGTGTGGCGGCGCGCGACAGGCGCGTGGACCTCTTGGCGTTTCCCCTCAAGCCCAGGGCCAGGTTCTTCGATGACGCGGAAGCCGAGTTAGCCTCGGGCTCTAACTGCGCCCTGGAGATAGAACTTATGCCCCTCTTCAGGCTTGGGGCAGCCGATAGGATAGACCTGTTGGGCAGGCTTAGGGAGGAAGTGGCCCTGGCCCGGGAGTTTGGGGTGCCCGTGGTGCTGTCCAGCGGCGCCGAAGAGCCGATACTCATGCGTAGGCCAAGGGAGCTGGCTTATCTAGGCACCCTGCTGGGCCTGAGCCTCGAGGAAGCTCTAGACGCGCTCTCGGACGTGCCGGCTGGCATGGTAGAGCGGAACAGGGCCAAGCTGGATCCAAGCTTCATAGCACCCGGCATAAGGGTGGTGAGGTGGGGCCGGGATTGCCCGTGAAGCGTTACAGGAGGCGCTATCTGGCCCTGGTCTTGGAGGGCGCGGTCCCGGAGGACAGTGGGGAGCTGCTTCAGCTAGTGCGGGAAGCGCTTGTGAGGCTCTTCGGGGAGAGCGGGGCGGCTGGCGCCCGCCTGAAGCTGATAGAGTATGACGCCGGGAGACGCGTGGGTATCCTGAGGTGCGCCCATAACCACATGGGGGCCGTGAGGGCAGCCATAGCCAGCATAACAGCTGGGCCTGGTGGCCAGCCTCTGGCCGTACATGTGGTAGATGTGTCCGGGACCTTGAGGGCGTTGAGGAAGAGGCTTCCACCAAGGGTCAGCTGGGCTAAACGGGGCACTTGAGGCGCGGGCCAAGGTTTATCTGAGACGCCCTCACTTAGCCCGCGGGGATGAGGTAGCCGTCCCAGCCTGACCTGAACGGGGCAGGGATGAAGACCTCG
>CAZWYW010000072.1:0-2844 GCA_964638535.1 uncultured Candidatus Bathyarchaeia archaeon
AGGGCGCCAAGGAGGAGCAGCACGGGCACCAAAGCGTGGGCTGGGTTGGCCAACGGGTCCCAATTTATCCGCGCTCCGAGGGCTAGGCCGAAGGCTAGGCAGGCGGCAGCCGACAGCGCTAAGCTGGCGAGGCCCGATAGCGTCTTGCCTATCAGCAGGTCCCAGGGGCCTATGGGCGCGGCTAAAAGGCGCCTGAGTGTCTTCTTGTCCTTCTCCTCCACTACCATGACGGCGCCCGCGATCATGCCGGCTATGAGGAACTCCGTGCCTATCATGGCTATCGTGAACCAGCCCATGAGGCCTGCTTTACCCAAGAGCGCCTTAGGCGTGACGACGCTCACGCTCGCGTTCACAGGCCAGGCCAGCCCCCTCATGAAGTCCACTACCTCTGGCGGGGCCTCGGGCGGCAAGTGCTCGGCGATGATCTCTATGCGCCTCTTAGCCACCTCGTCCGACAGCTTATCGAAGAACTCGGTCAGGACCGCCCGGGTGACTTGCTCCCGGTAGGTATCGCCACCCCTGATGTAGAGTTCCACGCGCGCCGGCAGGCCATAGGAGATGTTCTTCGAGAAGCCCTCGGGGAACACCAACACCGCGTCCAACTTGTCCCCCTTTAAGGCGTCGAGCGCCTCTTCCCGGCTGCTGTACTCAGCCAGGCAGAAGACCGTCACGTTCTTGCCTTCCTCTGTCTCCACGACCACTTTAGCCATGATTTCCGTCACGTTCCTAGCCGTGAAGGTCAGGTTGCCCCAATCGGCCGTGCTGTCCTCGTAGACCACGCCTACATCGAGCGTCACGGGCGGCATGGGGTTGGCCCAGAGGAAGTAGCTGAAGGTCAGCATGAGGAGAGGGAAGAGTATGAGCCAGAAGAGCGCCATCTTATCCCTCACGGTGCTCTTCATATCGCGCCCTGCTATGGCCAAGATGGCCCGGAAGCCCATCATCTCAGCCTCCTGCCCGTGAGCTTGAGGAATACGTCTTCAAGCGTGGGCTCCGTGATGTGAATGGCCTCTAACTTAGCGCCCGCTTCCAGAGCCGCTTTCACGGCCTCGGGGAGCAGGGCATCTGGGTCCCTGGTGTAGAGGCGCACGTAATCCTCGCCCGTGATCAGCTTACCGCCCTCGGATAAGGGCATTAGGGCCGCCTTAAGGCCCTCCGTGACCTCGGCTACTTTCACCTCCACGACGGAGAGCTCGCCTAGGGATTTCTTCAGGGCCTCAGGCGTGTCGAGCGCTACCACGCGGCCTAAATCCATGATGGCCACCCTATCAGACAGGCGGTCGGCCTCCTCCATGTAGTGCGTGGCGAGCAAGATAGTACGTCCCTCTGCCTTTAGGCCCTCTATGTAGCGCCACACTTCCTTTCTGGCCCGCGGGTCCAGGCCCGTAGTGGGCTCGTCGAGCAGTAACACGCGCGGGTCATTCACGAGCGCTATGGCCAGGTTAAGGCGCTTCTTCATGCCGCCGGAGAACTCCTTCACGCGCTTCTTGGCTACGTCCCAGAGGCCCACGAACTCTAATAGCTCCCTGGCCCTGCGCTTGGCTTCAGAACGCGGGAGGCCATAGAGGCCGGCGTAAAAAAGCATGTTCTCCAGGGCGCTCAGGTCCTCGTAGGCCACGGTCTCCTGGGGGCAGAAGCCCACTAATGCCCTGACGGCCCGTGATTCGGCCACCACGTCGTGGCCCAGCACCTCCGCCCGGCCGTTGGTGGGCAACAGAATGCCCGCGAGTATGTTGATAAGCGTGGTCTTGCCCGCGCCGTTCGGGCCGAGGAGGCCCAACACCTCACCCTCGTAGGCCTCGAAACTCACCCCCCTCAGGGCGGGCGTGCCATTATACTCCTTCACCAACTCGTGCACCTTCACAAGCACTTCCCTTGCCATATCCGGCTCCTCCAGCCCCGCCTAGCGCATGAGCGATTTAAAGATCGGCCTTGCTCTGTGTCTTAGAGCGCTCTGCGGCACAGAGCCATACTACCATTAATATCACCATCCTGGCCAGAACCACATGACCAGGGTGAGCGATTTGGGCGAGGAAGTAGAAGAGCTCTTAGATACCCTCAGGAGGGTAGAGCGCTACATGCGTTACCTAGACATGCGCGCCAGCGGCGACGCTTACGTAACTTGGGGCATCGTGGTAGCCGTAGGCTGCCTCCTAACGGCCCTGGTGAGCGAGCTCGGGTCACGGCTCGGACTGCCCATAGGCCCTGTCATAGGCATTCTATGGGCTGTCCTAATGACGATAGCTATCGCCGTGAGCAGTAGGGGCTGGGGGCTTCTGTGGGCCTTCCTCCTAGCGCATAAGCCTCCGGAGAAGAGGGAGCGGCTAAGGCGTTCCTGGCGCATCCGTGGCACCGTGCTGATAGTGGACTGGGCGGGTACCTTCGTGCTCTGGGGGTTCCTCAGCCTCTTCGTCCTCGGGGGCGAGCCAGGTCCCTGTTGGTCCATCTACCTCGCATGTGTTGGGCTCGGGAACGCGATTACCTATACCGTCCATAGTGGGGAGGAGAGGCGTATGATAAGGGAATCACTCGTCGTCGCCGCGGTCCTTTTAGCGTGCTCGCCATTGCCTTTCTTAATCGTGTTGGCCCTGCCGGGCTGGCCCTGGCTCTCCTTCACCGTGGCCGTATTGGCCGTGATAATCTCTTATCTCTGGGCCGGCCTCAGGTTCTACGGGAAGGCGGAAGCCATCTTAGCTGGCGCGCCGGAGGGCTAAGCACGTTGGGCCAGGAGGAACTCGCGGGCGTGCTAAGGAAACTAGCCCGTTCTGACCTACTACTCGCCAATCCCACGCGCTTAGCCATCATGCTCCTCCTGGCCATGAGGCGCAAGATGTATTTCTCGGA
>CAZWYW010000073.1:0-2706 GCA_964638535.1 uncultured Candidatus Bathyarchaeia archaeon
AGGTAGGGCGCTTCAGGGGCCACCTGACCGGCAAGCGCGTGGACTTCTCGGCCCGTACTGTCATCTCGCCTGACCCGAACATAGACATCAACGAGGTAGGCGTGCCCATAGAGGTAGCCATGAAGCTCACAGTGCCGGAGCGCGTGACGCCCTGGAACATAGAACAGATGAGACAGCTGGTGCGCAACGGGCCTGATAAGTACCCTGGCGCCAAGTACGTGGCCTCGCCAGACGGCAGGAAGCTGAGGCTGGAGTTCGTGAAGGACAGGGATGCCCTAGCCAAGCAGCTCCAGCCGGGCTGGATCGTGGAGAGGCACCTGATGGACGGCGATATAGTGCTATTCAACCGGCAGCCGAGCCTCCACCGCATGTCCATTATGGCCCACCGCGTGCGCGTCCTGCCTTACAAGACCTTCAGGCTCCACCTCTGCGTCTGCCCGCCCTATAACGCTGACTTCGATGGCGATGAGATGAACCTCCACGTGCCCCAGAGCGAGGAAGCCCGCGCGGAGGCAAGGCTGCTGCTGCAGGTGCAGGACCACATACTATCGCCCAGGTTCGGCGGGCCCATCATAGGCGCTATAAGGGACTTCCTCTCCATGGCTTACCTCCTCACCCGTAAGTCCACCTTCCTGACCAAAGAGGAGGTCTGCCGCCTCCTGGCCGCGGCGGGCTACGATGGTCCTCTGCCGGAGCCCGACGTGAAAGAGCCCGTGGAGCTCTGGTCCGGCAAGAAGATCTTCAGCATCTTCCTCCCCAAGGACTTCAACTATACCTTCAAGGCCAAGACCTGCCGTTCCTGCAAGAAGTGCCTGAAGGAGAAGTGCCCGTACGACGCTTACGTGGTCATAAAGAACGGCGAGCTAGTGTGCGGCGCCATAGATAAGAACGCTATAGGGGCTGAGCAGACGGAGGGCTTGCTCCACAGGCTCGTGAAGGACTACGGCACGGAGTTCGCCCGTGATTTCCTGAACCGCCTCTGCCGCATGTTGAACGTCTTCGGGACCATGAAGGGCTTCACTTACGGTTACGACGAGCTGAAGCTGCCTAGCGATGTGATGGCTAAGGTCCGCGAGGTGCTGAGGAAGGCCGAGGAACGCGTGAACGAGCTCATAGAGCAGTACAAGCGGGGCGAGCTCAAGCCCCTGCCGGGCAAGACGTTAGAGGAGACACTCGAGGACCGCATAATGGACGTGCTCTCGAGGGCCAGGGACGAGGCGGGCAAGATAGCGAACGCTTACTTCGATATGGATAACGCCGGCATGATCATGACCAGCACAGGCGCGAGGGGTAACCCGCTCAACATCACGCAGATAGCGGCTACGGTCGGCCAGGCCTCCGTGAGAGGGCGCCGTATCAGCCGCGGCTACGTGAATCGCACGCTTCCGCACTTCAAGCCCGGCGATGTCTCGCCCAAGGCGCGCGGCTTCGTTTACTCGTGCTTCAGGGATGGTCTTGACCCGACGGAGTTCTTCTTCCACGCCATGGGAGGCCGCGACGGGCTGGTGGACACGGCCGTACGCACCCAACAGAGCGGTTACATGCAGCGCAGGCTCATCCACGCTTTAGAGCACCTCAAGGTTGAGTATGACGGCACGGTCAGGACACCTGGCGGCAGGATAGTGCAGTTCAAGTACGGCGAGGACGGCGTGGACCCGAGCAAGAGCGACCACGGTAAGGCTGTGAACGTGGCCAGGCTGATAGAACAGGTGAGGCTCGAGATGGGCGGGGGCGAGCCAGCGCCCGAGGAGTACGTGGAGGCCAAGCTGAAGGAGGTAGCAAGCGAGCTGACGCCGGCCATAGTGGAGGAGTTACGCGAGGGGCTCCTCGCCTCCGGGCTGAGCCGCGAGGGCGTGGATAAGGCCATCGAGCTGGCCGTGCTGAGGTACAAGCGCGCCCTCGTGGAGCCAGGCGAGGCCGTGGGCGTGGTGGCCGCTCAATCCATAGGCGAGCCCGGTACGCAGATGACGCTCAGGACCTTCCACTACGCCGGCGTGAGGGAGATGAACGTCACGCTCGGCCTGCCCAGGCTCATAGAGATCGTGGACGCCCGCAGGACGCCCAGCACGCCCATCATGGAGATAAGGCTGGACGAAGAGCACCGCTCGTCAAAGGAGGAGGCCGAGGAGCTGGCCAGGGAGATAGTGCACACCACGGTAGAGACCGTCACGGCCAGCATATACAGGGACGAGCTGAGGGAGTGCGTGATCCTAGACTTGGACGAAGACATGATGGCCGATAGGGGTGTTACGGTGGAAGACGTGGCAGCCGCAATAGAAGCTGGCCTGAGGTGCGAGGTTGAGGTCGAGGGCAAGAGGCTCTACGTGAGACCCAAGGGCGAGGGCAGGGCCAAGGCCCTCCGCAGGCTGGCCGAGAAGCTGCCCAGCGTGCACATCAAGGGCGTGCCCGGCATCAAGCGCGTCATAGTGGATAAGGACGAACTCACCGGCGAGTGGATCATCAGGACGGAGGGCTCTAACCTACGTGACGTACTCGAGGTGCCGGGCGTGGACCCGACTAGGACTAAGACGAACAACATCCACGAGGTAGCGGCCGTACTGGGTATAGAGGCGGCCCGTAAGGCCATCATACTTGAGGCTAAGGGCGTGCTGGATGAGCAGGGCCTGGACGTGGACGTGCGCCACATCATGCTCGTGGCGGACATGATGACTAACACGGGCACAGTGAGGCAGATTGGGCGCCACG
>CAZWYW010000074.1:0-2540 GCA_964638535.1 uncultured Candidatus Bathyarchaeia archaeon
GGCCGTGACTCGCGAGTCACGGGCCCCGTCACGACCAAGACGTCCGCGTGCCTGGGACTGCCCACCTTAAGGGCGCCGAAGCGTTCTACATCGAACCTGGGCGTGAGGGCGGCCACGACCTCTATATCACATGCGTTACAAGCGCCCGTGTTGAAGTGTAGTATCCAGGGCGAGGAAGCCCTGGCCCAATTTATCAAGCTCGTCGGACATCACCTCCCCATCAATTCGCGCAGGTAGAGGGCGGGCGTCATGACAGCAATCAGCATCACGGTCAGGTAGAGCGTTACCTGGAGGTAGTGGCCCAAGATGGCTAAGGCCACGATGGGCACCGTTATGTCGAAGGCGAGGAAGAGGAGCACGTAGGTGAAGAAGCGCGACATGTCCATCCTCGGTCTCACGGGCGGCATGATCTCCCCGCAGGCGTAGGGGGAAAGTTCAGCTTCCGTCTTGCGGCCTCTCTCAGCCACGGCCTTGCCTATGAGGTAGAGCAGCAGGGCCACCATGAAGGAAGCGACAGGCACGATAAACGCGGCAGCTATCCCGCCCTCCACTCGCCTCGCCCCTATTGCTGTACCAACTTTAGGGTTATGTATAAGCCTTAAGAGGCCCCCTGCGTAGGGCCTCGGGCGGGTGAGCACGACGGACACGGCCTTAATCGTGCTGGCGGCCCTCTCCCTCGCCTTCGCCTTATTGGCCATCGAGGCCCGCAGGATCATGTATGCCGTCCTGGGCCTAGCGGCCATGCTGATATGCGTGGGCCTCATCTATTGGTTAGTGCTGGCGCCTTACGTGGCCCTCTTCCACTTGCTTGTCTACGCTGGCGCGGTGGTCATGCTCCTCGCCACGGCCGTCCTCTTCGTGGGAGGTGAGGAATTTGAGGCCGCCTAAGGCGCCAGCGATAGCGTCGGCCGTGATCGCGGCCACCCTTCTGGCTTCGTTATTAATTCTGGTCCTTGAGGAGGGATTTCCGGCGTTCAGGCTTGGCCAGCCCTCGACGCTAGTGCCATCGGCCGAGGTCAACGAAGCCCTCATCCACCTGATATGGGAGGAGCGGCTCCCAGACCTCATGGTCCAAGCAGCGCTGGTGGTGTTGGCAGCTGCCGTCTGCATTTCGGCCGTGAGGCTCTGGAGGGGGGAGTGGTGACCGGCCCGGAGGCCCTCCTGACTTGCTCTCTGGCCCTACTGGCCTTAGGGCTCTACGGGCTCGCGGCCAAGAGGAACCTCATAAGGATAATAATTGCCCTCGAGGTGCTCGTGAACGCCGCTTGTCTGGCCTTCGCGTCTCTATCGACCATGGCGCACCCCGGCTCATCTGACCCGTTAGTGGGCGTGGTGATCATCATAGTCCTGGCCGTCGGAGGCTGTATCGCGGCCTTCGGCCTGGCCCTGGTACTGGCCATCTACAAGCGCCTGGGCACGCTGGACGCCTGGGAGCTAAGGCACCTGAGGGGGTGATCGCATGGGCTTACCTCACGTGCTCTACCTGCTCGTGGCCTTCCTGGTCGCCTCGCCTTTCCTGGACCTGGCCAGCCACAGGAAGGGCCTCTGGAGGCTACCCCACGCCTTCACCCTGGCCTGCTCCCTGGCCTGCCTGGCGCTGATGGCCTGTTCCTATGGGGCCTCGAATGGGGCATGGCCTAGGGTGGTCTCCTATGGTAAATTGGGGGTTGGGACCTGTCTCCTCTTGGACAGGGCCAGCTTGTTCATGGCTTCAACGGCCCTCCTGCTATCCGCCTTAGCCTCTACCTACGCCCTGGGGGAGGGGCCCATATCGCCAGGCTACTGCGTGGCCTTCACGGCCCTCATGGCCGGGATGGTAGGCGTCTCCTTCTCGGGCGACCTGCTGACCCTATACGTGTTCTGGGAGGTCATGTGCCTGGCTGCCTACGCACTGGTGGCCATGGGGGAGCTCAGGGAAGAGGCCCTTGAGGCCGCTTGGAAATACTTCATAATGGCCTCGGCCGGGGCAATCCTCATGTTGTTCGGGGCCTCCCTAACCTACGGCCTGGCCGGGACCTTAAACATGCCCCTACTGGCCCGGAGGCTTGGAGGAGCAAGCGATAGGTGGCTCTACGTGGCCCTTCTCTTCTTCCTGGTGGGCATGGGCGTGGAAGCCGCCTTATTCCCCCTTCACACATGGCTGCCAGATGCTCATTCAGTCGCCCCGACCCCGATAAGCACCATGCTGTCCGGCATAGTCATAGAAATCGGCTTTTACGCCTTGGCCAAGGTCGTGTTGGTCCTCTTCAGTCAATCGGCCTTCTTATGGCAAGCCACTCTGGCCTCGCTCTGCGTGGCCAACATGCTGATGGGCAGCCTATCGGCCTTGGTCCAGAGGGACATGAAGAGGCTCCTGGCCTACTCCAGCGTGGCCAACATGGGCTACCTAATGGCCGCTTTAGCCTCCTACAACGTAAGTGCCTTATCTGCCGCCTTCTTCTTCGTGCTCAGCCATGCGCTATCAAAGGGTCTGGCCTTCCTGTGCGCTGGCCACATGGCCACCAGGGCGGGCTCAAGGGACCTGGGGGCCCTGAGGGACG
>CAZWYW010000075.1:0-2527 GCA_964638535.1 uncultured Candidatus Bathyarchaeia archaeon
ACGAACTCGGCCAGGTAGGCCTTCACGACACGGCCGTGCCTCTTCCACTCCTCGACGCTGCTCCTGAGGCCGTCCAGCTCATCGCCTATCCTGACGTTAACGTTCTCTATCTCGTCAGATGACCACTTCACGTCGTAGATGATGACGCGGTCGGCCAGCTTGGCCGGCACCTGGATGTTGCTGAGGATGACTATGGCCGGCCTGCCCTTGAGCTCGAACACCACGGTCCTGTCGGCGCTGTCCTTCTCGGCCACCTCACTAATGTACTGGCCCTCTGTCAGCAGGGCGGAGACCATGAGCTGGGCATCCTTAATGTCCTCCATCTCCGTGACGAGCAGAAGGCGCCTGTCGACGTCTATGCGGCTGAAGCGGCGCTTAAACGCGGCCTCGGTGATCCGGCCGCCTATCTGGAGCACACGGTCATCCTCGTCGTTCTGCTTGAACAGGTGGAGCACGTGAGCGGCCGTTATCGTCTTCCTCGTGCCGTACTTGCCGAAGAGGACGATACCGAAGCCCTCGAACTTCCCGAGGTTCCTGGTGGCCACGCCCACGAGGGCCACGGCCAGGTTCATCTGGCGGGAGCCGCCGAGGTAGGCGTGAAGTTCGTCTGCAAAGGCCAGGAGGGGAACCTCGGCCTCGGCAATTCGCTTCCTCGCCTCCTCGACATCCCCCTCGTCGTATCCATCCACGGTCAGGTCGGGGTTGAGAGGCAGGCGGAGCATGTAAGGGGGCACAGCCGGCTCACGTGCCTCTATCCCCTGGCCGGTCAGCACGGCCCTGAGGACATCCGGGTGGGCGCGGAGCTGGCGGGCCAGCCAGTTGGCGAGTTCGAATGCCAAAGCCTCTACATCAAAGCCGTCACCTAACACGGACCTGAGAGGCTTCCTGAGCCGGCGCGCTATATTCTCGCTGTCGAGTAGCGCCTTGCCGAGCGTGGCACTAAGGACCGGGATCTCGCGGTAGCTGGCCCCGCCGCCGTTCTTGACGTAGCGGGCATAGACGCCCGAGGCACCGGTCCAGTCCACCTTAAGCAGCACCCAGTCATCGCCCAGAGCCCGGGCAATACCGACCACTGCCTCGAGTTCTTCACCAAAGAACTCACGAAGCAGCTCACGCTCGTGAGACATAGGCTGCCTGTCCTCAGGTATAATGCGGATGTGCGGCTCCTCGCCGAGCTTCACGGCCCAATACCACCTCCGCCCGCCAGACCTTCCCGTCGTTCGCTACCCTGAGGACCCGGGCCCCAGCGGCCCGGAGGGCCCACATGAGAGCCCGCCTGGAGAACGCGATTATCTCCATCATACATCTCCCCCGTCAAAGGGATCAAATGCAAACTGGCGTGGTCGTGAGAACATGCGCCGGGCCAGGTCACGGCGAGAACGGTATAGAGACCGGTTGCTCACCCCGTCGCTCCTCAGGATGAGGTAAGCTACTGCCTGATGTGCGCTGTCCTCCCTGAATACGATGTGCTTTATGACGCTACCGTACCGGAATGGGCGGCGGGGCACGGTCAGGCGCTTACGCTGGCCGCAGACGGGGCACCTCCTCCAGAGCCAGGGCCTGTGCTCGCGGCGGAAATGCTGCTTCAAGCCCCACAGGGTACTAAACGCACGGCCACATCCTGGGAAGGGGCAGAAGAACATACCCATCACCTCCGGGGCAGGAGAGCCAGCCTCAGAGCCGGGCAGGGGGTTTCCTGTGAGTTCAGCCAGGCAATGAAGTCTAGGACAGCATGGCCCAAGGCCGTAAGCTCGTAGCGCCCGTCCGGCCTCTGAGCAATAAGGCCGGCTTTCAACAGCTCGCGGACGTGATAGCCCAGCTTCCCGCCTACGTCAAAGGGCTCGCTGTTAAAGACCAGGTGGGCCAGCTGGGTCCAGGTAGCTGGCCCCTGGCTGAGCGCCAGGAGCACACGGTAGCGGATGGGGGAGGCAGCGGCCTTCAGCACCTCAAGAGGCCTGGCCAGCCGGCCTTTCAGCCTCAGAGGCGGCCACCTCCCTGAGAATATCCTTAAGCCGCTCGACATCCTCGGCGGTAGGCTCCCGGCCCGGCACGATGAACAAGACGTGGAAATCGTCGTCCGTGAGAAGAAGCGTAGGAGCAGCGCACACGTTATACATCAGGGCCTCGATCTGACCCTCGAGCGTACGCATGTCGACCTCCACGAGGTCCAGCCCGTGCTCCTCGGCCACCTTGCGTGCAATCTCCCGGGCCTTTGGGCACCTGGGGCAGCCGTGCATGGTGAAAAGCACCAGGCGCAATGGAGATCTCACCCCTCCGGGCCCTCGCCGTCCAGAGGCCTGATCCGGTACTGCGCCTTCTGGGTGGTACTTGGGAGCCGGGCTATCACGACCCTCAGGCCAGCCAGCGAGCCGCCGTTCTCCTGCTGCAGCAGAGCCACCTTCTCGGCCAAGTCCACGTGAGACAGGACCAGCGTGTACTCGCGACCGTCAACCTCGACGTTGATCATGGGGCGCTTGCCGAAGCGTGTATGGACCAGGCGGGGCTCATCCTCCAAGAACGTCACCAC
>CAZWYW010000076.1:0-2366 GCA_964638535.1 uncultured Candidatus Bathyarchaeia archaeon
GCATTAGGCTTTCCACACCGGTAAAATAATGTTAGAGTCCCACCCCCCGCACCAATTTGGGTGTGCACAAGCTCCTTGAACAGCCCTATCGGCCGGGAGGTGGACTAGATACTCCCACAGGCCTACCTCATCCTAGCGATCCGCCTGACCTTCTCGAGGTTATCCAATATCCTGGCAATTAAGGTGCTTAACTCGACTAACCGCCCTAAATCGTCCTCTTCCTTCATCATCTTATTTAGCTCGTTAAGCTTCCTAAGCAACGTCTCCTCCAGGGAACTGAGGAGGAGGTGGCTGGCGGCTGTTATCACGTCCTCCCCCTCTTTAACTATCACCACGCGCTTCTGGCAGTTGACGCACCATATCTCACCGCTCTTCAGCCTGAAGAGAGGTGAGGCACAAGCGGGGCATTGGAGATCGAGCATGACAGCTCCTTGCTTGAGCATGTCGGCCATCCGCCTAAGGGCTCCTGCCCTCCCCGAGGCCCTCGGCCTGGTTTCCTCCGCTGGCTGGCGCTTGGCGCTCAATTCCCCACGACCTTTCAGTCCTTTATGCCCTCTAGGAGCGAGATGACCTGCCAGATCTTTGTCCTGGTGGGCACGGGCATGTTGGGGTCCTGGCTTATCTCGTCCAAGATGCTTATGGCGTTCGCGGCCCTGACGGCTGGGCTTAAGCTCTCGTCCTGCAGGGCGTCTATGGACTGCTTAGCGGCCCTCCTTATGTTCCTAGGCGTGGTGAAGTCCTCGCTTATGGTCTCGAGTATAGCTATCGCCTGTTCTATCCTCTCACGGTGCTCCCGCTCCATGAGCCCCTCCCCCTAAAATCCGGGGTGGGGGAGGGCGGGACTTAAATAAGCATTTTCTGCCACCGCGCGGCCGGTTCTGTTAAGTCCGTTGGGGCACGCTACCTCCAGCGGACTTAACTTCCCCTCTTTGGCTCCCTTGGGTTTTCCTCATCACGAGCCCATCGGGCTCGCTCGTTAGGCCCAAGGTCATAGCTACATGCGAGGGGCGTTCAGGGCCGAACCACAGCCCCACATTTGAAGTCCTATCAAGCCCGCCCAATTGCTCCATCGAGTATATCTGGCCATTAACCACCTTCATCTGGAGCACCCTACCCACATCTCATCATCCTTTCCTGGTAGAAAAAGGAGTCAATAAAAATGTTGCCCCAACGGACTTAACAGAACCGCGCGGCCCAAGGTATTTATACGACCCTACGCGCCAGGCCTAGCCGGGGTAAGCAGATGGCGCGGAAGGTGAGGATCAAGCTCACGAGCACCGATTACAAGAAGTTGGAGGAGGTATGCAACCAAATAAAGGCCATAGTGGCCAAGACGGGCGTTAAGATGTCGGGCCCCATACCGCTCCCCACGAAGAGACTCGTGGTGCCCGTGATGCGCTCTCCCTGCGGTGAGGGCTACAAGACCTGGGACAAGTGGGAATTACGCATTTACAGGCGCTTGATAGATATCTACGCGGATGAGAGGACCATGCGCCTCCTCATGCGTATCAGGGTGCCAGATGAGGTCCGCATAGAGGCCCAGTATTAGGGTTGGCTCTGAATATCAGTGGCCTATTAAGGGCGCTTCCTCAAGGCATCGTGAATAAAGTTATGTTAGAAGCAGCTATCAGGACAGCCGTCACTAAGAGGATAGCCACCCAGGCCCCCTTGCTCCACCAATATATAGTCAGGCCGTCGCAGAAGGCTACGGGGAGGAGGCCGCTTAAGGCCGTGTAGGCGTTCAAGGCCGAGCCTAATAGCAGCACCTGTTTGAAACTCGCTGGTTGGACGACCGACGCGGCGAAGAACATCAGCCAGCCTAAGGCCAGGCTTGAGGCCGGGCCAGCGGCAGCTATCTTCCCTAGCGCGTCTCTCCTCTGCCTCCCAGGCGCCACCACCGTCCCCGGCGTTATCAGCCTGTAGGGCGCGATCTTCCAGGCCCCGGCCGGGGGGAGGCCCAAGGCCTTCTTGAGGGCTATTGTGGTGAGCGTCAAAGCGTTCTGGGCGATGGCCACCAGCAGGCTAAAAGCCGAGCCGGTAAGCGAGAGCTTGAACCGTCCCTCAGAGGCCACTAGCCTAGCGCCTAGCTTGTGGGCCAGGTCGTGGACTAAGAACACGCAGACCGAGAGTGCCACTATCTCGCGGGGGCCGATCTGGAAAGCCAGCCGGGCATCTAGGTAAAGCGACACGCCTACTATAGCTGCTATCAGGGATGCTGCCGCCAGCTCCAGGGCCTCTCTGAGCGCGCCCTTGAGCAAGAGGAAACCCCCTGCTAGCCCCTAGGGCACCGCCCCTGGCTAGTTTATTAGCTTGAAGTCAGCGGCAAGCTTATGCCTAGCCCTCCTAACGGTCCTATCAGGCCGGGG
>CAZWYW010000077.1:0-2263 GCA_964638535.1 uncultured Candidatus Bathyarchaeia archaeon
CTGCCTCGCTGCGAGGTATCCTGGGTATCCTCACGCCCAGGACTTCCTGTATGAGCTCTCTCAGGCTTAGAGGAGCCTCGGTGCTCGGCGCGATCTTGGCCTTCAGGCCCTTCAGCGTAGGCATCCCGGAGCCGTAGGTCTTCGGGTCGACGACCACGCTGGCCCAGGGCCCCATCGGTATAAACGCCACTCCAGGGTGCCTCCTCCTCGATCTGACCGCTCTGACAACCACCGATCCGTGGGGGGTCTCCACTTTGACGCTGCTGCCCTCGGCGATCCCGAGCTTCTCTAAGTCCTCTGCGTCGAGCTCTACCACAGCGGCGCTGTTCAGGTACTCGTCGCTGAACTTATTCTCGAGCCTCGTTCCTTGCCCCAAGCTCCTACCTGTGATTAGCGTTACCTCTAGGACGCTCACAGCCCTCAGCCCCTCGAGGGCTTCTCTATCAGACGCCTCTTTTTCAGAACCTCGCCCTTCCTCGAGTGAGGCCTCCTGGTGACGGTGTCACCGTACTTCTCTATCTCGCGAGCCTCGTCGGCCAGCTTAGCAGCGTACCTCATGATCTCGTGGGCAGCGGCCGCTACCATAGTGTACCTCTCCCACTCCTTGATCTTGAAGCAGGCCGCCGTGGTTAGCTTAGCTACGGAGGCCGCCATCTCGAAGGCCGCCATGGCCTTAGCCCTGGCGTACGGGTTGGAGAAGCCAGCGGCCTCTGTGGCCTTCTCCGCGTTTAAGATTATCCTCGGGAGCTCCGGCTTCTCACCCTTCTTGATGCTCTCGATGACCTTGTCTATGGACTCGTATATGACGTTGTAGACCCCCGTGAGGGCCAGCACCCTAATGACGTCAGAGTTGAAGGCGGCCATCTCAACGGGGTCCAGGAACTCCCTCCTGGCCCCGATCATGGAGTCTGCGGGCACGATTATGTAGCCAGCCCCTTTAGCCTCGAGCTCCTCAACTGCCTTCTTGGCAGGACCATCGGATATCACTATGACGGGTATCCCCGCCTCTATGAGCGCGTCCCTCGCCTTCTTGGGGCCAGGTAGCGCGGCGTTCGGGCTTACCACTATCGCAAAGTCGGGCTTAAGCTCGGCAATGACCTTGGCGGCGTCAGCCGCCTCGTCCTCGGTCATCTTCGCCCCGCAGCCGGAGACCCTAACCTTGATGTCGCCCCTGTCGGCGCGCTCGTCAAGGAGGAACTCGAGGAGGGGGGAGGTGCCAACGCAGCCAAGCTTCACGATCCCTATGGTGACTACCTCCTTACTCAACCGGTTCACCTCAAAATCAACCACTGTTTGCGTTCAGAGAACATAGTATTAATTCCAAAATATATACGCTCCTGCACTACGCCCGAGACTTGCTACCTCTTAACTCAGTATTGCGCCCGCCGGTTACCGGTCGGTTAACAGGCAATCCTCGCATTTTCCGGCAGTGAGCGGCCCGTGCTGGCACTCGGGCAAGCAGAAATTCCTTCCTTGGCTCGAAAATGTTTGAAAGTTGCTATTTTCGCGTCTCCCTATAATGAAGACGAATACTTTATAATGTTACCTATGCCCCATACCGTGGCGGACGTCCATGAAGCTAAACGGTGTAGAGGTCGAGGAAACTTTCGCTGAAGCTTTCCCGATGTACGCTACTAGACTCCTTATAACCGCTAAGAACAAGAAGTGGGCCCTAACCGCGGCTCAGGTGACCACGGGCTTCGCGACCTCCATAATAATGTCGCCCGCGGAGGCCGGCATAGAGCGCGCCCTGTCCGGTAAAGTAACTCCTGACGGCAGGCCGGGCGCGCTCATTCAAATATACCACAGGTCCGTCCCTGAGCTTAAGTTCCAGGTACTCACGAGGATCGGCCAGTGCGTGCTCACCTGCCCCACCACGGCCGTGTTCGACGGCCTTAGACCCGTCAAGAGGAAGATGAGGATCGGCGAGGCCTTAGCCAAGTTCGGAGACGGCTTCCAGTACCTGGAGGAGAGGGACGGCATGAAGCTCTGGCACATACCGGTCATGGAGGGCGAGTTCATAATAGAGGACACCGTGGGCGTGCTCAAGGCGGTGGCCGGCGGAAACCTCATAATCCTCGCAAAGGATCTCGACTCGGGCCTGGCGGCGGCCGAAGAGGCCGTCCGAAGCGTGCGTAAGCTCTGCAAGAACGTCATACTGCCGTTCCCGGGAGGAATAGTCAGATCCGGCTCAAAGGTGGGCTCGCTTAAGTACCCCAAGCTTGCCGCTACCACTAACCACCTGTTCTGCCCGACGCTGAAG
>CAZWYW010000078.1:0-2253 GCA_964638535.1 uncultured Candidatus Bathyarchaeia archaeon
CGACAAGCTCGGCCTCCCTGGCGAAGGCAGAGGCCTCGCGGCCAGCTATGGCCCCGAAGACGAGGCAGTCCGAGAGGGCGTTGCCGCCAAGGCGGTTAGCACCGTGGATGCCGCCCACCACCTCGCCGCAGGCGAAGAGGCCCGCCAGGCCCGTGTGGCAGCGCGAATCCACGAGCAAACCGCCCATGAAGTGGTGGCAGGCCGGGAGGACCTCTAGTATGCGGCGCTTGCCCAGGTGCCTCAGGAAGGAGCGCATGAACGGGTTGGCGGCCAGCTTCTCCTCCGGCACGCCCGTCAGATCTACCATGGTCCTCCGGCCAGCAGCCCACTCCAGGAAGAGGGCGCGGGAGAGGAGGTCGCGAGAGCGCACGGCCAGGGGCCTGTCCGTGAGGCCGTACTTGGCGGGCAGGTCCTCGCCCAGGTCGTTCACCACGCGGCCGACCTCGGCGAAGCCAGGTGGCACGAGGCGCGTGAAGGCCCTATCGGCCAGGCCGAGCGGGTAGAACTGGACGAACTCCATATCGCGGAGCTTAAGGCCAGCCCTGAAGGCCATGGCATAGCCATCGCCCGTCATGCGCAGTGGGTTCGTGCTCCTCGCGTAGATGGCGCCAACACCCCCCGTGGCCAGGATGATGGCCCTGGCGAAGAAGGCCACGTAGGCGTGGCGCCCGTAATCGTAAGCCACCACGCCCAAGGCCCCGCCGCCCTCGGCCACCAGGTCCAAGGCCATGAGGCGCCCGAGGAGCTTGGCGCCGGCCTCCTCAGCCGCCCTCAGGAGCACCCTGACGAGAGCTGGGCCACCTCCGATCACGTAGGCCCTCCCATCGCGGAAGCGCACTTGGAGGCCGAGGCCCAGGAGCTCCTCCACGCGCTCGCGTGCCTGCTCGGCCATCACTCGGACGAGCTCCCTGTCGTTCAGGAGGCGACCTACCCTCAGCGTCAGCTCCACGTGCTCCTCGACGGCCTTAGGCCCCCCTGGCGCGTTCAGCACGCCACCGCTGTGATAGGTGCAGTTCGCGAGGCCCGGGAGCGCTTTAGAGATGACCAGGGGCCTAAGGCCGGAGCGGGCGACCTCAAGAGCAGCCCTAAGGCCGGCTAGGCCAGCCCCCACCACGAGCACATCGCCCGTGAGCACCTTCATCCCGAGGCGTGGAAACGCGGGCCTCTAACAGCCTTTCGCCAAGGGGGAGGAGAGATCTCGCCTCGAACATGGGTTCCCCGAGCTAGCCGAAAACCGTATATAGCGACCTAATGGCCCCCGGGCGGGGGATGGTATGTCCGTCCAAGTGATTGAGGAGACCGCGTTCAAGCTCCTTAAGCTGGCCGCCACGGTGCTGCCCAGGGATGTGAAGGAAGCCCTACAGCGGGCTTACGAGACGGAGACGCACGAGATGGGGAAGGCCCAGCTCCAGGCCATACTTGAGAACGTGCGGGTGGCGGAGGAGACAGGCCTGCCCATGTGCCAGGACACGGGCGTTATATCCTTCTACGTGCGCCTGGGTGCCGACTTCCCGGTGAGGAAGGGCATCTACGAGGCGCTCGTGAGGGCCACGAGGAGGGCCACGAGGGAGGTGCCCCTCAGGCCCAACGCGGTGGACCCAATTCAGGAGCGCAACACGGGCGATAACACGGGCCGCCACATACCATACGTCCACTGGGAGATAGTGGATGGCGATCACCTTGAGCTCATAGCCTTCCCGAAGGGCGCTGGCTCGGAGAACATGTGCAAGTTGGCCATGCTGAGCCCAGCCCACCGCCTTAAGGGCCTGAAGAAGTTCGTGCTCGACACCATCATGGAGGCTGGTGGCAAGCCCTGCCCGCCCGTCATAGTGGGCGTAGCCCTCGGGGGCGGTCTGGACATAGCGGCCGACCTGGCCAAGCGCACCCTCCTCAGGCCCCTCGACCAGCCGAACCCCATACCAGAGCTGGCGAAGCTGGAGGAGGAGCTCCTGAAGGCCATAAACGAGACAGGCATAGGCCCCATGGGCTTAGGTGGCCACTGGACGGCCTTGAGGGTGCACGTGGATTACGCCTGCAGGCACCCGGGCGCCTACCCCGTGGCCGTGGCCATCCAGTGCTGGGCAGCCCGGAGAGCGGCAGCCCGTATAAGCGCGGATGGCTCGGTCGAATACCTGACGCACGAGGTGGAGGGGTGAGTTGGCATGGCCACCTACAAGCTCAGGACGCCCATCTCGGAGGAGGTGCGCAAGCTCAAGGTGGGCGACATCATCTACGTGAGCGGCATCATGGTAA
>CAZWYW010000079.1:0-2098 GCA_964638535.1 uncultured Candidatus Bathyarchaeia archaeon
TTCTCGGCCGTGAGGACGAGGTAGCCGCCCGAGAGGTCCTTCTTCGTGCGCCTGATGTAGTCCCGCCTAAGCTCGGTGATGCCCTGGGCCCGGAGCTCCTGCCTGAACTCCTCGGGGTCCATGAAGCGGATGAGCCTCCTCACGGTCTCACCACCAGCCGGGCAGCTCTACGCCGGGCCCCTGAGCCCAGAGCGCCAGGAACTCGGCGATAGGGCCGCGAATCAGCTCGGACACTCTATCCCAGTCGGCGTCCCGCATGGCCCCGTCGAGCTCACGGCCAAGCTCCTCGGCCCTCTTGGCCATCTGCTCGTACCACTCCCGCGCCTTCCTGTAGTTCTCGACCTTCTCCCGGGCCTCGGCTATGTGGTCCTCCACATCCCCGAGCTGGCACAGGAGGCGCCTCGTGACCCTGCCCTCCCTAGCCTTCTGCTCCTCCAGCTCGCGCTTGAGTTCCTCCTTCCGGGCCAGATAGCGCCCGAGAGTCTCCTCAGCCTCAGATATCGCCCTGCCCAGCCTCTTCTGCCAGTCCCAGGCCTCATCACAGATCTCCCTGAAGCGGCGGAGAACCTCACCCACCTCGTGCAGTCTGTGGACGAGATCATACGCCCTGGCCCAGGCAGCCCGAGCATCCTCGTGCTCATCGAGTTCCATGACAACCTCTATGCGCTCATTCTCATACTTGCCCGGAAAGTTGAACAGGCGAGCATAACGAAGCTCCCTGACCTTCATGCCCTCACACCTCCCGCCCACTCGCAACACGCTCTCCGTGCTCCAGGCGCCTGACGCGGCCAGCCAGGCTCCTCACGGCCTCGGCCAACTCGGCCAGAAGCTGAAGCGGGAGAGTCTCCGGGACGCCACCGTCGCCGGCGTGGCTCAGGTGCCAAGAGGCCGTCTCAATAACGTCCTCGGCCCTCGCGGTATCCGGGTCGGCAGCCTGAAGCCAGGCACGCCTGACGAGGTCGCCCACAGTCATGAAGCATTCCTCCCGTCCGGGCCCGCCGGTCCCCTCCCGGCAGAGCCCCCGGGGCCCCTGCCCCGCGGGGATGCCGGTACAGCCCTCTCGGGCCTCCCGGGGCCGGAGGAGGCCCTCACGGGCACGTAGAGGATGGCGACGCTGTCGTGGAAGGGATCGTAGGTCTCGTAGACGGCGAAGCGGTCACCCGGCCTGATACCCAGCCCCCTACGGAGCCGGGCAGGAACCGTCAGGACCAGCGACGTGCCGCGCCTAGTAGCCGTCACCACATCAATAATCTGAGGGGTGGGCACCGCTGTCCGCGAACCGGGCACCGCTCTCCCACCAACCGGTGATAAGCTCATGAGCTTATAAAGCTTTCCGTGAAGCGATATGCGGGATATGGGTAGCGGGAAGCGATATACAAACGTAATTCTCTTATTGGACACCGCACTCCGGTATGCGGCATGAGCGTTAGAGCGCTTGAGCAGACAGCGGCCATACGGCTTCTACTTCTATTGGCTAAGCATGGCAAGATGAGTATGCTTGACATTAGATACCACTTAGATGCTAGCAACACGGCCATCTATAACGCCATTAAGAAACTCAGTAAGGCCGGTCTCGTCAATGACGAGTACGAGGAGCACTTCCCACGCCGGCGCCTCATATCACTCACAGAGAAGGGCCGACGTGTGGCCGAGCTCCTGGCGCAGATAGAGGCAGTACTAGAGGGAAGCGATAGATGAGCTTGGTAGGAGAGTCCTTAAGACTCCATGTTCTTAAAGATGGCAGCAAGATGCGGGCGATCGAGATTAAATTGCCAGCTGATTTGGCCGAGGAATTAGGCTTAGATCGTTATGGGCCGCTTCGTCCTCTCGTGAAGGGTCAGGAAAGAGAAGCCCTAATAATAGCCCCAGAAGCGTCACCCAAGGGGTGTTGAGCTTGACCAAAGCAATCGAGGTCGTGTATGAGGGGGGCGTTTTCAGGCCCCTAAAGCGTGTCGAGCTTCCCGAGGGCACGAGGGGCGTGGTCGTCATCGAGGAGGACATAGATGCCGTGGTGGCCAAGGTGGACAAGCTCGTCGAGGAGAAGGGTATAGCCATAGAGGACGACCCACTTGAGGCCTTGATAAGGGGTAGGAGATGA
>CAZWYW010000080.1:0-2090 GCA_964638535.1 uncultured Candidatus Bathyarchaeia archaeon
CAGCCCGGCAAGATAGTGCTCCACGGGATCGGTTGGCTCTTCCTTGACGGTCCGGTAGACTATGAGTGTCTCTGTCTTCTTCACCATCCTCAGCTTGTGTATTTCGCCTATCAAATCCCTTAACTCATCTATATCCCTGACGAGGACCTCTAGCAGCAAGTCAAAACGGCCGAAGAGCCTGTAGATACCGGATATCTGGGGGAAGCGCAATAACACGCGTTCTGCTTCCTCCCGGGCCTCCCTGGAGGTCTCGGCCGTCACGAGGATAAACGCCTTGAGCTGCAGCCCCAGCTTATGGGGGTTAAGCTGAACGGTGAACTTCTTTATCACGCCCGCCTCGGCCAGCTTCCTGACGCGGTTAAAGGCCGCCTGACGGGTGATCCGACACGTCTTCCCCAGCTCAGAATAAGGAGCCCTCCCGTTCCTCAGCAAGGACAAGAGGAGGAGCGCGTCTTTCTTCTCTAGCTTAAATTCCCGGCTGACCATTGCTATGCGTCTGTCAACTTTTTTCAATTTAAGCTTTTTCTCTTGTCCACTTGAGCTACGTGGGGTGATCGACGTTGGGGGTAGCGCTGGACAGGTTCGGGAACCCTATTGACCCGGAGGTGGGCTACGCTAGGGGGATAATCCTGCGCTCCAGCGAGGACGAAGCCCTTCGCAGAAGGCGGGCTATGGATCTGATAAGGGCCAGGTATGAGCAGTTGGGCAGGGAAGGCCTCTTTGACCTAACGGGCCTCTCTGGCGGCTTCCTGGTGGAGGCCCGGCACCTCGACGCCTTAGAGACCTACGTGGGGCATGCGCTCTTCTACCCGGAGCTCAAGGTCCTGGCCCGCGAGCACTTAGGGACAGGCGAGGTCTTGGCCTTCAACAGGACTACGGCTGGCATATTGGCCACCTGCCTGGCCCTCCTGCGCGAGGGCGATAGGGTGGTCCATTACGTCCCTAAGAGACCCGCGCACCCTTCTTTCCCCAGGAGCGTCAAGCTAGCGGGCGGTGAGTACGTGGAAGTCGAGGACCCACGCGAGATAGCTAGATATGATGATGGGCGGACTCGCCTCGTGGCTATAACGGGCGCCACCATGGACCACGTCGTCCCGCCCCTGGAGGCCCTGAAGGAGGCCATAGAGCTAGGGCACCGGCTGGGCGCGGTGGTGTTAGTAGATGACGCCTCCGGGGCCAGGATAAGGACGGCTATTCACGGCCAGCCGAGGGCACGCGATTTAGGCGCGGACTTGGTCATCACGAGCACGGACAAGCTCATGCCGGGGCCTAGGGCTGGCCTCATGGTGGGCGAGCCGGAGCTGGTGCACAAAATAAGGGCTAAGGCCTACGAGCTAGGCCTGGAAGCCCAACCCCCCGTGGTCGCGGCCATAGTAGGCGCCCTCAGGGCTTATAGGCCTGAGAAGCTCAAGCGAGCTTACGAGACAGCCGAGGAACTCTACTCCCTGGCTAGACGTGAGTTCGGCCCGGAGTTCGTGACAAGGGCGCCGACGGGCATAGTCATGAGCGCTGAGGACGTCCTAGCCTTGCTCATGAAGTTATCCGGCGAGGAGAGGCCTAGGATAGTGCCCGTGGAAGCCTCCTCGGCCTTAGCCATGCTCCTCATCGAGAGACATGGCATCATAACTATACCGGCTGTGGGGGCGCCTGGCGCTAGCCCTTCCATAAGGATAGATGCTTCCTCGCCCGATATGGAGAGGACGACGCCCGAGCACGTGGTAGAGGCCCTGGGAGATTGCGCCCGCGAGCTAGCGAGGCACATCGGCGATATCAGGACCGTGGCCAGGATAATCTTGGGAGGTGACATGCCCTGAGCGAGCTCCTTATGGTGCCTGGCCCCACCATGCTGCCCTCTAGGGTCATCAAGGCCATGGCCAGGCAGGTGTGCAGCCACCTTAGTGCTGAGTTCGCAGATGCCCTCTCCGAGGCTAGGGACCTGCTCAAGGAGATCTTCCGCACCCGCCAGGACGTGGTGATAGCGCCTGGCTCAAGCTCCCTGGGCATAGAGATGGCCATAGCCAACTCGATCGAGCCAGGCGATGAGGTCCTGGTGGTCGCCTCCGGCTACTACGCGGACAGGATAGCCCTCA
>CAZWYW010000081.1:0-2064 GCA_964638535.1 uncultured Candidatus Bathyarchaeia archaeon
CGTTATATGCTTTGAGACGCCGGGCTTCCACGAGGTGGCCAAGAAACACAAGCGGAGGGGCTTTTTCCTCTACGAGGAGCTGAAGGCGCGTGGCATAGTGGGTATCCAGCCCGGCCTTACCAGGCGTATCAAGCTCAGCACCTACGGCCTCACACGCGACGAGCTAGCCCATGTGGCCGAGGCCTTCCGCGAGGTAGCTAAGAAGTACGGCCTTGAAGTGCGCTAAGGCCTCTCCTGGAAACCTTAAATCCAGATGGCCAACACCCTATCGCCGGTGGTCCGGAGATGCCAGTGAAAGTGGTACTCTACGGCATAGGGGCCATAGGGGCTAGGATTGCTAAATGCCTGTTGAACAAGAAGGGCATAGAGGTCGTGGGCGCCATAGATATCGACCCGAACAAGGTGGGCAAGGACCTAGGCGAGGTGCTGGGCTTAGGCAAGAAAGTGGGCGTAGTGGTCTCAAATGACGCGGATAAGGTACTCTCGGAGGCCAAGCCGGATATAGTAGTACACGCCACCCTATCCTTCATGGACAAGGTCTTTGACCAGATAATGACCTGTATCAAGCACGGCGTGAACGTGGTCTCCACCTGCGAGGAGCTCTCACATCCCTTCGTCTCCAATCCCAAGCTGGCCAAGCAAATAGATGAGGCAGCTAAGAAGGCGGGTGTGACGGTGCTTGGGACGGGCATTAACCCCGGCTTCCTCATGGACACCTTGCCCATCGTGCTCTCGGCCGTGTGCCATGAGGTGAGGACCATCAGGGTGCGCAGGTCTATAAACGCGGCCACTAAGAGGCTGCCGTTCCAGAAGAAGATAGGCGCTGGCCTCACGGTCGAGGAGTTCAAGAAGAAGGAGTCCGGCGAGATAACGGGCCACGTGGGCCTTGAGCAGTCCATAGCGCTCATCGCCGACGCGCTCGGCTGGCGCTTGGATAAGATAGAGGTCGAGCCCGTCCAGCCCGTGGTGGCCGAGAAGGAGGTGAAGAGCGATTACATCATCGTGCCACCCGGCAAGGTAGCTGGCCTCAAGCAAGTAGCGCGCGGCCTCATGGGCGGCCGCGAGGTCATAACGCTCGAGTTCACGGCCTACATAGGCGCGGAGGAGTACGACTCCATAGATATAGACGGCGTGCCGCCCGTCCACGAGAAAATAACGCCCTGCGTCCACGGCGATGAGGGCACGGTGGGCATGATCACGAACATGATACCTAAGGTCATAAAGGCCCCGCCGGGCCTGCTGACCATGAAGGACCTACCGCTCCCCTCAGCCACACCAGAGCACGTGGACATCTACTTGCGATAGGGTGCTTAACCGAGCTGGCCCCAGCCCCAAGCCCGCGTTTTTAACCTCAGCTCTTATACGGTCAGCACACGAGACCCTGTGGCGGTGAGAGGCTTGTACGGCTGGAGGCTCAGGATAGGCCTTATAGTGCCGTTGAGCAACACGACCATGAAATCTGAGTTCCACAGGATGCGCCCAGAGGGCGTCAGCATACACACGGCCAGGATGAAGCTCACGGAGGTCTCGCCTGAGGCGCTCAGGAAGATGGCTGAGGGCGCCCTCAGGGCAGCCGAGCTATTGAGCACGGCGGAGGTGGACGTGATAATCTACGGCTGCAAGTGTGAAAAAACAGCGGCAAAAAAGCCAGAAGGCTTAGCCCCTGCTTTCTCTAATCCCTCTTCAAGAATATCCGCATGTCCTCCATTACGGCAGCGGGAGGCGGTAGGTCCTTCATGGTCAGCAGGCCCGGCGGCGCGTTAATCACCTTCGGTATCATGTTCACGACTATGTGGGCCGTCTCCCAATCGCCCAGGAACTCGCTCATCCTCACGCGGATGTTGGGCGTCCCCTCTATAATGTATTCCTCAAAGATAAAAACAGCCGGATGACCGTGGGAGCTAGGTAGGGACCGAGTATGGCGCCTGAGCGCTTAGATGTACTCACGGGTGTCTGGTTCACCATGGGCGATATCGCCTGTGCCGAAGGGGCCATCGCGGCTGGCTGCCGCTTTTTCGCTGGCTATCCTATCACGCCCGCCAGCGAGATCATGGAGCACATGGC
>CAZWYW010000082.1:0-1983 GCA_964638535.1 uncultured Candidatus Bathyarchaeia archaeon
GTAGATACCATCACGACCTTCAACACGAACAATATCGCCTACTTTTATATCGGGAAGATTTTCATTTGTAATGAAGCATCCGTGACTATGTATGTGCTCTTTACAGAAGACCTGCCCACAATATGGGCATATAGCCCCTTCCCTTTCTGAGGCGGGAATATACCTACCGCACTTAGCGCAAAACCACGTCATAGCTAGGGGCCCTCTAGGTTCTTGGATGTTGCTGCAAAACTAATAAATCTTATGGCGTACTGGTTTCCAGCCACGTTGCCCGCCGCTGATTTCCTCAGGGAACTCGTGATGAGACTTAAGGTGCCTTCAAAGCTCATTGAGGCCAAAGGACTTAAGGAGGCTATAATCATGGCTTTATCCGTGAGCCAGCGTCAGGCCACGATAGTTCCCATTTACATCCCTATTAGCGTTGCTCAAATGGCTCCTCAGGTACCACCTCGAGCTCCTGATCATGCTCCGGCTAAGGCCTCCGGCGAGGTCATCTGCCCTAAGTGCGGGCGCCTGGGGAAGCTCTACAAATATAGGAGGGGCCGGCGGGCCTACGTCTACGTGCTCCACGGACGCTCCAAGTGCTCCCTTGGCCCGGCAGATAAGGTAAAAGTGAATTGGCCTTCTTTGCCCGAGGGGGCCTTGCTTCACAATGCTCCACAAGAGCGGGCTGGAATACTTTCACCTCAGGACCCCCCGGCTCTCGCCTCTGCTGTGGAGCACTGCTCCACAGCTAGGACGGGCTTTTTCTGGCCAAAAGGTGGAGCCCCGGCCGGGATTTGAACCCGGGACCCCTGCCTTACCAGGCCAGAGAGACACGGTAAAAGTGTTTCAGCCCACCCTCCATTGAACATTCCAGCCGCGGGCGTCTGGAGCAGAAAAGGCCACTTCGTATAGTATACGATACCATTGATGTAAGCAAGCTTGATTGGACGCCCTACATGCGTTATGCTACTAGGATAGAGGAGATACATAGGGAAATTGTAGGCTGGTTTAAATCCTTAGGGCTACCTATAATACGCTTCACTAATGTAGAAGAAGCCAAGAGAAAGGTAGCTAGTCTAGTAAGGGACTGGCTAAAGCATTTTCGGTGAGCTAATAACTTATTAATTAATGCTTTAGCATGCTAGCGGATTACCTAGTACCGTAGCCAATACCTTAATCATCATGACGGACTTACCGCACTGGTAGGCGAAACCTAAATATATGTTCTTGGCCTGTCCCCTCCCGGAGGGCTTCTGCCGTGGGGCTGGGTGCTTCATCTGGCAAAGCCCTCTTGATCGTCGTCTTGCTCCTCGCCTCAGCCGTAGTGGGCCTCTCTGCCTTCTGGTTCCTCGGTGATGCAGATAAGGACGGCATAGTCAATTACAAGGACGAGAGGCCCTTCGAGAGTGATGTGCTCGATACGGATGGGGATGACCTGCCCGATACGATAGAGAAGTATAAGACTAAGACGGACCCGGGCAAGTGGGATACAGATGGAGATGGGCTGAGCGATGGAGATGAGATAAACACCTACGGGACGGACCCATTAAACCCCGATTGCGATGGTGATGGCCTGCTGGACGGCGAGGAGGTGCTCGTCTATGGCACGAACCCGCTCGATAGGGATACGGATGACGATGGCTGGCTCGACCCGGAGGACGTGAACCCGACGGTGGCGGACTTCTACGAGAACGTGGCCGCCCGGGTGGGCGAGCCGATAGCCATACAGCTAATGTCCTGTTATGAGGGCGAGGGAGGCCCCGAGAGGGTGAAGAACGCCACCCTGGCCCTGGCCGAGCTTAGCGAGGAGGACAGGCAGATCCTTTATGACTGCGGCATCATAGGCTCCATCACGGAGGACGGCCGGCTGAGCGATGAGGAACTGGCCTACCTGGCGGACGTGGATAGGGATGGCCTGCCCAATCCCGAGGACGAGCAAGACCTGAACCCGCTGAACGATGGGAAACGCTCCTATGCCGCCAGGCTCTACGTGGCCAA
>CAZWYW010000083.1:0-1884 GCA_964638535.1 uncultured Candidatus Bathyarchaeia archaeon
GGCCGCCTCACGGGCTTCAAGGCCATCAGCCTTTAAGAGGCCACGGTACCTCATTTAACTAGGTCGGGCAGAGCAGGGCAGGTGATGGTCAACTGCACTAAGTGCGGGCGCAGGGAGGCGGCCATAAAGCTCCATTACAGCGGCGAATCACTCTGCGTGGGATGCTTCATAGAGCGCTTCGTCAAGCGCGTGAGGACAGCCATAGGTAGGTACCGCATGTTAGGGCCGAGGGATAGGATAGCCGTGGCCCTCTCCGGCGGCAAGGACAGCCTCAGCCTCCTTCACGTCCTAGCCAAGCTGGAGCGCGAGCACCCCCAGGCCGAGCTCTTAGCCATAACAGTGGACGAGGGCATAGGAGCTCACAGAGCCGAGGGCCTGAAGAGGGCCAGGGAACTCTGCACCAAGCTGGGCGTGGAACACGTGGTCGTGAGCTTCAAGGAGCTCTACGGCGCCACGCTACCCGAGGTATTAGAGGCCATTAAAGGGCGGCCGGGGGCGCTAGATCCATGTGCTTATTGTGGCGTCCTCAGGCGCCGCGCCATCAACGAGGTGGCCCGCGAAGTGGGCGCGGACGTGATAGCCGTGGCTCATAACCTCGACGACGTGATTCAGGCCTGGCTCATGAACCTCCTACGTAACAACCTGCCCAGGTTGGTGCGCTTTAGGCCCGTCACACGTGCCGAGCACCCCAGGCTGGTGACGCGCGTCAGGCCCTTCTGCCTCATACCGGAGCGCGAGACGGCTTTCTACGCTTACGTCCATGGCTTCCACGGCCCTAAGACGCCCTGCCCCTATGCTAAGAGGGCGCTCAGGAACGAGCTCCGCGTCTTCCTTAACAGGCTTGAGCACAGGCACCCGGGCACTAAGTTCGCCCTCTACAGGGCCTTCGAGCGGCTCTTGCCAGCCGTGGAGGCCAGCCTCCCTAGGGCGCGCTTGAGGGAGTGCGAGCGCTGTGGGGAGCCATCCTCTGGCCGCCTTTGCAAGGCCTGTGAGCTCTTAGAACAGGCTGGCTTGGCCTAGCGGGGGGCAAGGATTATCAATAGCGGGGCACTTCTTCTTAGTTGAGGGAGCGCGGTGGTCTCCCGGGCCAGGGATTGGCTGAGACAGGCCTTAAGAGACCTAGAACACGCCAAGAGATCGGTAAGACTCGGGGATTACGAGTGGGCTTGCTTTGCCGCCCAACAGGCCGCCGAGAAAGCCGTTAAAGCTCTCTACCAGAAGTTAGGTATCGAGGTATGGGGCCACTCGGTATCTCGCATGTTAGAGCACCTCCCCGAAGAGCACAAGCCTCCGGAGGGCTTGGTAGATAAGGCTAAGGAACTTGATAGGCACTACATTCCTACTAGATACCCGAATTTCCACCCAGAGGGAGCCCCTATGGATTATTATACGAGAGTTGATGCCGAGAGGGCTGTCAGGTATGCGGAGGAGATTGTGGAATTCTGCAGGAATAAGGTTCTTTGAGCTAGATTACAAAAAGGTCATGAGAGAACTCGAGGAATACGCTAAGAAGGCCGTGGCTAAGGGCGCCAGGGCGGTCATCTTGATAGGATCGCTGGCCAAGGGAGATTACACAGCTTTCTCGGACGCCGATGTAATTATAATAGTCAAAAGGACGCCTAAGCAGCCAGCCGAGAGGATAATTGACTTCCTGGACCCAAGCTTGTCCATAGACCTAGAGCCCAGGATTTACACTACCGATGAATTCCTTAAGATGGCCAGTAAGGGGAGGAGACTGGTCAGGGAAGCCGTGGAGCACGGCAGGTTATTGGCTGGGGACCCAGGGTTGATAGAAATGGCCCGCGTGCTCATCGAGAAGGCGTTGGCCTCTAGAGGGGGCGGCGGATCCCAGGGTTCGACGCCCGGGTTCCCCCGCCCCTAGCC
>CAZWYW010000084.1:0-1881 GCA_964638535.1 uncultured Candidatus Bathyarchaeia archaeon
CCTCTTTCCTTCGGGGTCGTCGGGGAGGTAGCTGGCGGGGTAACCGAAGGCGTGATAAGCGCTGTTGGCAGGGGCGGCGCTAACGTCGGCTGAGGGGCCTCAGCTGGTCTGGCTTCCGCCGGCGGCACGGGCCTGATGGGCTTAAGGGCATCTATGCCGAGCTTTATCAAGGAAACAGCCAAGATCGCCATTAAGCAGAGGAAGCTCAGGGCAGGCCCCCATTTGCCAAAGGCAAGCTCTATCTGCGCGTATTGCTCCTGGGCGGCCCAGTAAAAACACTTATCATAAGCCATATAGAATGTAAATAACGCCATAGCTGTCCCCACACCTATTAGGGCCAACCCAGCTGCCTTCCTGTGCTCAACCATTTTCCTTCCCACCAGAGGCCTGCATCCTAAGCTGATAAACCTTGCGTATCTAAAGTTGAATACATCGAGTTCGATGGCAGCTCCCTAGACAACGTTTTTATCCCCGCTCCTTCGCGTTAAGTCAGCATGACCTAGGGGGCTGGAAGGTGCCGCGGTGGGGCTACTCGGTAGGGTGGGTGGATCCTGAGCGCACGGCTAAGGCTAGCGGTAGGGAGCTCAGGATATCACATAAACACGCCCGCGAGATATGTAAGGCCATAAAGGGCATGATGCTCGAGGACGCCAAGAAGTTCTTAGAAGACGTTATAGCCCTTAAGAGGCCTGTGCCCTTCAGGCGTTACCACAAGAAGGTGCCGCACAGGAGGAGCCTGCAGGGCTGGCCCACGGGCCGTTACCCGGTCAAGGCAGCTAAAGCCATCTTAAGGCTTCTTAAGGACGTGGAGGCGAACGCTGAATTTAAGGGCCTTAATACGGAAAAGCTCAAGATAATCCATGCGGCTGCTTACCCTGGGACCAAGCTCAAGAAATACTTCCCGAGGGCCTTCGGGCGCGCTAGCCCGAACTTCGAGACATTAACGCACGTGGAGGTAGTAGTCCAGGAGGTGGAGTGAGGTGGCCGAGGAAGGCAAGTCGGTCGTGAAGCAGATAATAGGCGAGAGCCTGAAGAAGTTGGAAATAGATGAGTACTTGAAGAGGCGTTTTGAGAAAGCCGGTTACGGGGGCGTCTCCATAACCAAGACGCCCCTAGGCACGCAAGTAGTCATCTACGCGACCAGGCCGGGCCTCGTCATAGGGCGCGGGGGCGAGGTCATAAAGAAGTTAGCCGAGGAGTTAGAGCAGAAATTCGGCCTGGAGAACCCACAGATATCGGTGGCCGAAGTTGAGGTGCCGGAGCTGAACCCCTTCATCATGGCTACGCGCATAGCCCAGGTACTGAGGCGCGGCGTGAACTACAGGCGAGCTGGCTTCTGGGCGCTGAGGCGTATCATGGAGGCGGGCGCCCTGGGGGCCGAGATAGTGATAAGCGGTAAGCTGAGGACGGCCAGAGCTCGTTACGAGAAGTTCAGGGCTGGTTACTTGCCCGTGAGCGGGGACCCAGCTCAGAAATACCTGCGCAGGGCCGTGGTCCACGTCCACCTCAAGCCCGGGACGTTCGGCATAAAGGTGACCATCATGCCCCCAGAGGCCGAGTTCCCCGACCAACCGAGGATAAAGATGCCAGAGGAGCTCGAGGGAGCTAAGGGGGCTGAGGGCACTGAGGAGGCAGAGGCTAGAGCCGAGGCTGGGGCAGGCGGGGGAGGTGGCAGCTGATGCCCATCTTGAGGCCGGAAGAAATAAGGGCTATGTCTCCCGAGGAGAGGCGTAAGAAGCTGAACGAGCTCAGGGCAGAGCTTATGCGCTTGAAAGCCATGGTGAAGGCCGGCGGCGCCGTGGAGAACCCGGCCCGTATAAGAGAGCTGAGGAAGGCCATAGCGCGTATCCTGACCATAGAGCGCGAGGAGGAGCTCGGTAT
>CAZWYW010000085.1:0-1859 GCA_964638535.1 uncultured Candidatus Bathyarchaeia archaeon
CGGGCTTCTCCGGCACCAGCCCGTAGGGCCTGAAGAGCACGATGAGGATGAGCGCTAGGCCGCAGAAGGTGTATTCCAGGTAAACGGGGTCCAGCCAGGGCGGCCAGCCGGGCAGGTATTTGAGCTCGAAGCGGTAGATGGAGATCAGCGTCCTTATGATGGTGAACACCAGCACGCCCAGGACCACGCCCACGTTGCTGCCTATACCGCCCAGCATCATGTAGGCCCAGGGCCAGAAGGTCCACGTGAGGCGCGTGTAGGACATGGCCGTGCAGGTGCCCACGTAGACCGCGTAGAGGGCGCCGCCTATGGCCGCGATGGTGGAGCCCACCACCAAGCTGAGCGTCCTGACGCGCACGATGTCGCGCCCGTAGACCTGGGCGGCCAGCTCGCAGTCCCTCATCATGCGCAGCGTCCTGCCGAAGGGCGAGCGGGAGAGCGCCTCCACGAACACGAAGACGCCCATGGCTATGAGTAGGATGACCACCGTGATCACGTAGAAGCGGTAGTCGCCAGCCCACCTGAAGGGGTCGGGAATGTGGACCGCGTTCGTCCCGCCCACGAGGGGCCACCAGTTGTTGCCTATCCACATCATCACGTCGCCGAAGGCCAAGAGCGAGATGCCTAGGTAGGCCTCCCTCAGCCTTATCGCTGGCCTTGAGGTCAGCCAGCCGAAGGCAGCCCCGCTCAGCGCGGCTAATATGAGATATACGATGAAGATGCCTATGGAGAGGGCCACGTTGTGCTCAAGTATTCTGTTGATAGCGTCCACGACCCTGTAGTTGTGCATGTGGTGCGCATAGTAGAGGCCAGCCTCCATGCCGAACATGAGCGCCACCAAGCGGCCAGCCAGGCCGCCCACGATGAAGGCGCCAGCGATCACGGCCAACACGCGCCCGAACTGTGGCACGCCCGTGAGGCCTACCTCCAGGTTGAGGCTGAGCGTGATGATGAGGAAGAGGGCGAACGTTACTAGGATGTTCACCACGATGACTGCGCCCTTGACCGCGCCCAGCCAGGCCAGGCATATTAAGGCGAAGAGGCAGGCGAGCACATCCGCCCTGGGCAGGTAGGCCAGCATGGGATAGCGCTTGACCAGCCTGCCCCAGGACTCGGCTACTCTCGCCCTGAACTCGTCCCACTTCTCCCTGACAGGCTTGAGGAAGCTCACCTCCCCTCACCCCCGCTGCCGGAACTCCTCTTAGCGAGGCCCAGCAGCTTGCTCCACGGTATGCCAGCTAAGCCGCGCGGGAAGAAGAACAGCGCTATGACCATGATGATGAGCGGTATGACGATCCTATACGTGAGCACCCAGGGCCCGAGCCAGCCCGCCAGCAGGTAGGAGCCCAGGTATTCGGTGATGCCGACCACAAAGCCGCCCAGAGCACCGCCGTAAGCGCTGTAGAGGCCGCCCAGGATGCTGGCCGCGAACATGGCCACGATGGCTTCCATGCCCATCACGGGCGTGCCCGTCATCGTCATGGCCAAGACCGCGCCCCCAAGGGAGGCCAGGCCACCCCCGATCAGCCAGGAGGCCAGGTAAACCTTGTCGGGATCTATGCCCACTACGGCAGCTAGATCGGGGTTCTCCACCGTGGCCCTCAGGGCCACGCCAAACTTGGTCTTCGTGAGGAAGAAGTGGATGGCCGTAATAGAGGCCACGGCCAACACCAGCGACACGATGGTAGCCGCCTTCGTGCCAGCTATCTCGACATCGTAGGCGCTGAAGACCACGAACCTAGAGGCTATCTTGTAGGTCAGCGTCAGGTAATCGCAATACATCAGGATGAAGGAGAGGAGCAGCAGGTCGTAGCCGAGCGTGGACATCATGAGCGTGATCTCAGAGACCTTCCTCCTCA
>CAZWYW010000086.1:0-1769 GCA_964638535.1 uncultured Candidatus Bathyarchaeia archaeon
CCAGTGGCTTAGCAGGCCACCCCCATACCAGGCTAGGGGACCCCGGCGTACGGCCCTCTCGGTAAGGGAATGTAGGGGGCCATATTTAAGGCTTCCCCATGAAGCGTGGTCAAGATCGTTTTACCCCACAAACGGGGCAATTCTCATCTCTCCTGACGATTATCTCCTCAAAACGCATTCTGAGGCCGTCAAACACCAGTAGGCGGCCTACTAAGGGTTCCCCAAGGCCGACTAAGAGCTTAATGGCCTCTATGGCCTGGAGGCAGGCTAATACAGCTGGCGTGGGCCCTAGGACGGGGAAAAGAGCTTCCTCAGGCGGCTCTCCCTTTATGATGCACTTGAGGCACGGCCCCTTCCCGGGCAATATAGTGGTCATTTGGCCGTAAAAGCCCTTAACGCCGGCGTGCACGAATGGTATGCCTAATTTCACACACGCCTCGTTGACTAAGAAGCGGGTGCGCCAGTTATCCAGGCCATCGATCACCAGGTCCACGCCCTCGAGCAGATCTAGTATGTTGCCTTCATCCAGTTCGATCGGTATGGCCTCTATATTTACATGCGGGTTTAGCTCCCGTAGCTTCTCGGCCGCCGACTCGACCTTGAGCTTATCCAGGTCCTTATCCCAGTGTAATACCTGTCTGTTCAAGTTACTGAGTTCCACGCGGCCGTTGTCCACGAGCCTGAGGTGACCCACGCCGGCAGCTGCCAGATATATCGATGCTGGGCAGCCCAATCCCCCAAGGCCTATTACGGCTACCCGCGCTTTTTTCAACTTGAGCTGGCCCTCTAAGCCAAAACCCTCGATCCTCAATTGCCTATCATACCTCTCGAGCTCCTCCGGGGACAATACTGTTGGCTCCACGTGCATCGCCCGGTATCATTCATCACGATGTTATTTAGCTTTTCACCTGGCCCGGTCGAGGTCAGGATGTGGAAATAAGATGTTTCAGGAAGAAGCTAGCCTAAATTACCTCGGTTTTTCAGAGATCGTGCTTATTACAAAACGCCCTCACAACTATTTTATTGGTCACCGCCAGCCTGAAGTTAGCCTCCGGTTTATCCCCGGGCTCAAGAAAGCACCTGTGGCCCCCGCGGCCAGCTATAACCTCGATCCACTCTATGTAATGGCCTTCTTCCATCGGATGCTCTACCGAGCCGATCCCGACGTTGACTCCATCAGCTGTACTCTCTACCACGGGCAGGTGTTTCTCCTGCCCTGCTATACTGAAGATGCTCATGGATAACGGGCGAGCAACCTTCAGGGAGATGGCCAGGGCACTCGGCATGAGCGACGTGGCCGTGAGGAAGAGGGTTCTCAAGCTCGAGAGAGAAGGCATCATCCTCGGCTATACGGCCTTAGTGGACCCGAGGGCCCTAGGTTACGCGATAGTCTCACTCACGGGCGTGGACGTGGAGCCGGGCGAGCTCCTCAGAGTAGCTTGGGAATTGGCTTCCCGCAATTGGGTCAAGGCAGCATGGATAACGGCTGGCGACTACGCCATAATGCTCGAGATTTGGGCCCGAGATGAGGAGGAAATGGACCGGATAATACGTGAGATAAGGGAAATGCCGGGCGTCAAGCGCGTCTGCCCAGCCGTGGTGACGGAAACCCTCAAGGCTAAGCGTTAACGCTCAACGCTTACGGGAAAAGAGTTATATGACTCCACGCGTGTCTTTCCTACGCGCCCCGGTAGCTCAGCCCGGTCAGAGCGGCGGCCTCGTAAGCCGTTGGTCGGGGGTTCAAATCCCCCCCGGGGCTCCACCGCTCA
>CAZWYW010000087.1:0-1599 GCA_964638535.1 uncultured Candidatus Bathyarchaeia archaeon
TCATCGAGCAGCGCGGCTGGAGGGGCCTGTTATCGCCGAGCTTCATGAAACGCATGCTGCTGTCCACGGGGCACAAGTTCAGGCGTAAGGAAAAGGAGGGCAAGAAGGAAGGAGAGGGAGTACAGGAAACGGCTGAAGCAGGAGAGGAGCGCAAAGAAAGCGAGAAAGAGAGCCCTAAAGAAGGTCAATAGCGCTGTCGCGTTTTTGATCATCTTCAACGCCCCATCACTGTATAATAGGAAGTACGAAAAGGAGGGAGGTTGGTAGAGGGGGCGGGAGGCCGAAGGAGTGGCTCGCGTGATAGCTGACCTACACATCCACTCGCGCTACAGCAGGGCCACCAGCAAGCACATGGACATCGAGCACATCGCCCATTTCGCGGCCATAAAGGGCCTACGGGTGGTGGGCACAGGCGATTTCACGCATCCCTTCTGGCTGAGGGAACTCAAATCCGAATTAGAGCAGGAGGACGATACGGGCCTCTACAGGCCGGTGAGGCTGCCGAACTCGCCCGTGCTCTTCATGGTGACCGGCGAGGTGTGCACGGTCTTCCGCTCTGACGTGGACGGGCAAGTGCACCGTATCCACCACCTTATCCTACTCCCCTGCCTAGAGGCCGCCGAGCAGGTGAACGAGCGCCTGGCCAGATATGGTGATTTGAGCTCCGACGGCAGGCCGACGCTAGATATGAGCCCGGCGGAACTAGTGGAAGAGGTCCTTAAGGCTTGTCCGGAGGCTGAAGTCATACCAGCCCACGTCTGGACGCCCTGGTACAGCCTCTTCGGAGCCTTCAGCGGTTTTGACAGCGTGGAGGATTGCTACGAGGACATGGCGAAGCACATCCACGCTCTGGAGACGGGCCTATCGTCCGACCCGCCCATGAATTGGCGTGTGAGCGCCCTGGACCGCTACGTGCTGGTCTCGAACAGCGACTCGCACTCCTTTTATCCCTGGCGTATCGGCCGCGAAGCGAATGTCTTCGAACTCGGTCCTGGCGAGCTGACCTACGAGGCGATGGTGAGCGCGATAAGGCGCCGGGACACGAAACGCCTCACGATGACCATCGAGGTAGACCCGCGTTATGGCAAATACCACTGGTCAGGCCATAGGAAATGCGGCGTAGCCCTCCCGCCCGAAGAGGCCGTGAAGTTGGGCAACCGTTGTCCCGTCTGCGGCAGGCCTCTTACGAAAGGCGTGGAACAGCGCGTGGAGGAGCTAGCCGACCGCCCTTACGGTTTCAGGCCGGAGGGGGCCGCGGGCTACGTGCACCTCTTACCCCTATCGGAGATAATAATGAAGGCCATTGGAGCGCAGAGCCCCAACTCGGCATCCGTTTGGCGCGTTTATGAGGCTTTAGTGGCCAAGTTCGGCGACGAGTACGCGGTCCTGTTAGACGCGAGCTTTAAGGCCCTAAGGGAGGTGGCCGGGCCCGAGGTAGCTGAGGCCATAGTGCGCGTGAGGGAGGGGCGCGTGAAGGTGATACCAGGTTACGATGGCGTCTACGGCGATATAGTGTTATTCGAGGAAGGCCCGCCGGCCCCGAGGGCGCCTAAAAAGGGTCAGCTAAGCCTCGCGGACTTCATGGACTAGCCGGCGGGC
>CAZWYW010000088.1:0-1532 GCA_964638535.1 uncultured Candidatus Bathyarchaeia archaeon
GCCCGGTCAGCTTAGGCCGTAAACTCGGCAGCCCGTGAGCGAGGCCGCGGCCTCGGCTCCGCCTGAAGCGGACGCGCCGGCGCACAACCATGGCTGCTCTCACCTCTTCCGGCGCCTGAGGGCCCTCTGGGCAGCCCTCTTCGTCTTGAAACAGCCGATGATGCGCATGGGCGGGCGTCCACCCACGTACTTGATCGCGACCCAGAGGCCCGTTCTCGGGTTCTTCACGACCTTACCCCTCTTCCGACGAGCCATGCTCCACCACTCCCTCTCCGGCCTGGGGAGCCCGAGCCTGTGCCCCGGCTCCGCCAGGTCCGGGGGAAGTGGCAACCTGTCCTGGCTGGGCCAGCTCGCCGAGCTCGGCCAGAATGCGCTCTCTGAGCTGCTGCCTGATGCGCTCTACATCGCGGAAGGTGAGGCGGTGGAGGAAGCTGGTCGCGAACACCTCGTCTATTATGGCCGTGATCCTCAGGGCCGCATAGCGGGCCATTTCGCGGTGCGCCATGACCTCCAGCCTGAGGTCGGCGAGTTCCTTGTCGAGCAGCTTGAGGATGTCGGCCCTCACGAGAGCCCGGGCCAGGTGCCTATCGCACTTGAGTACCAGGGCATCCTCGGTCTCCTGGAGGTCCTCGGGGCTCCTCAGCACGTAGAGCGTGTAGGTCATGCCGGCGAACTCAAGCTCTATCGTGGCCGGCTCGTGGACCACGAGGCGCTTTAGGATTAAGAGGCCTCGGCCGAGGATTATGTCCTTGAGTGGCCTGAGGCCGGCGATGTACTTATCGCCTGAAAGCGGGAATACGTCTCCACTGGCCCGGCCGCCCGACTGGTCAGCCTGGAAGCAGATGTAGCCTCTCCACTCGGCGAAATCGCGCACGAAGTGATAGGCCAGTATGGCCGTGAGTCCGAAGGGCACAAGCCAGTAGAGGATCGTGAAGGTGTAGGGCGTGAGGCCTATGATTATCGGTATGGCTAAGGGCGCATAGAGCTGGTAGAACTCGATCTTACTGGCCCTCTTGAGACCATAGCCCGCCACCACGCCCGCACAGGCCGCTATGAGACAGTTACGCCATACCTCGCGCCTAAGGGCCTCGAGCATAGCCTGGACCTCAGGCAGTGGGATAGCCTCGGGTGCTGGCCTAGTCTCTGGCGGCTTTACGTAGAAGGTGCTTGAGGCGAAAATGCCGTAACGGCACGTTATTGCCACGTGATGATAGCCCTTCGGCAGGTTGAGCTGTATCGTGTAGTAACCCGGCTCCTCTATGGCCGCGACTTCACGACCATCACAGTAGATGCGTATGGGCTCCTCATGGCTGACGCCCCACACGCTCAGACTCACGACCACGGGGCTGTAGTACTCAATCTGAGCGGCCTCGTATGAGTAGGGGAAGCTGTGGATGTAGATGGCTATGGGCCCCCGCCTAATCAGCTGGCCGCGGATCACCACCTGCTCGGGCTGAGCCTGGCCCTGAGCTCCCTCCTGGGTTGTCGAGGTCACGACCAAGGTGGCCGTGAGCCCGAGGGCCAGGAGGGCC
>CAZWYW010000089.1:0-1513 GCA_964638535.1 uncultured Candidatus Bathyarchaeia archaeon
AGTCGTAACAAGGTGGCCGTAGGGGAACCTGCGGCCGGATCACCTCCTACGCCAGCGGGGCCAGCCACGAGAGGGTCCTTCCGAGCCCATCTCGCTACAATATAACACAAAAACCAATTTTAGGGAGCCTAGCAGTGTTTATCCTGCTGCTATATAATAATGGCTTAGGTTTTATTACTTTTTACTTTCTGCTTGCCTCAGCTACGGCTGTTTAACGCTTGATGCGCCCGGGGGAGCCTCTCTGACATCAGTAGTGGCCGAAGGGCTCTTGAGAGGGTAGGTAGATGCTGTGCGGCCCGGCTTCCTTCACGCCTACCTCGGTCAACATGGCCAGGCGGGCGTTCTCCCAGAGCTCCCTTATGTTGCGTGCTCCCGCATAGCCCATAGCGGCCTTCAGGCCTTCGACGAACTCCGCCACCACGCTAGCCACATCGCCCCTGTAGGGCACGAGACCCTCAACGCCCTCTGTCACGCCCTTCGTGTGGTAACGGTCTACGGCGTGCCTCCTAGCACGCGCGGATGGGCTAGCCATGCCGCGGTAGCGCTTGAAGTAACGACCCCCTATGGCCACCATCTCGCCCGGCGCCTCCCTACAGCCCGCGAAGACATTGCCCATCATGACGCAGGAGGCACCGAGGGCTAGCGCTAAGGCCGCGTCTCCTGGGCTCCTCACTCCGCCATCAGCTATTATGGGCAGATCAGCTCCATAATCGGCCACGGCGTCAGCTACCTGGGCGGTCGCGAATAGCGTGGGCGAGCCAGCCTTGAGGAACTCCATGGTTATACAGATGGAGCCCGAGCCTATGCCTACCCTGAAGCCCGCTATGCCATCTAACTCCGTGATAGTGTCTTCAGCGGCCTGGTAAGTACCTATGTTGCCCACCACCACGTCGGCGCCCACGTTCTTTAAGATGCGCTTGGTGGCCTCGAAGCAATTGCGGTTGTGGAAGTGGGCCACATCTATGACGAGTATATCCACCCACTTATCTAACTTCACAGCCCTCTCCAGGTCAAAAGGCGAGATCGCGGCAGCGCAAAGGAGGCGTCCTTCTTCGTCCCGGACGGCGTTCGGGAACTTATCGCGTAACATGATGTCCTTGACCGTTATGAGGCCCTTAAGGCGCCCCTGCTCGTCCACGACCGGCAGCTTCTCTATGCGGTGCTCCTGTAGGATGCGCTTGGCGTCTTCTATAGTGATGTCCTCGCCCACGGTCACGAGCTGCTCGACGCCCGTCATGACGTCGGCTACCCTCAAGCCCATGTCCGCGAAACGCACGTCCCTGGCCGTCACGATGCCGACTAGCCTATCGCCGTCGTCCACCACGGGTAGGCCGGAGATATCGTGCTTGCGCATGACCTCTATAGCTTCGCCCACTGTCTGATCGGGCTTGACCGTTATCACGTCTTTTATTATGAAAGATTCAGCCCTCTTCACCCTCTTGGCCATTTCGACTTCTTCTTCTATAGTGCAGTTCCTGTGGAGCACTCCTAAACCGCCCTGGCGCGCCAGGGC